>CAMNNS010000055.1 GCA_946545765.1 uncultured Bacteroidales bacterium
TTGAATTATATATGCGATGCGACTATAGAAACAAGATGTATCTGTACAATACCATATCTCTTGGAAGTTTGTGTATATCAAGTAATTCTGTAGCGGGTGCATCAAGTGCCTCAAAAGCATACTCCTCTAACAATGCTTCTCGTATATGAACAATCTGTTTTAGCTCTGCAGTTTTATCCGATAAAGAGGAAGAGTTTGAATTTATCTTCATAGAGAACAGAGATAAAAGAAGAGCTGTTGCTAATAATATTATTGGCAAATTATTCTTAATATACAACGCTATCTTACTAAATATCTGCATTATCTTAAATGTGGTGGTACGGCTCACCTTTAATTATAGTAAATGCTCTATATAATTGTTCCAAAAAAATAACCCTAACTATTTGGTGTGAAAAGGTCATTTTAGATAGTGATAAACTCTCTCGCGCAATTTTATATACAGATTCGGAAAATCCATAGGCTCCTCCTATAACAAAAACCAAATTTTTGGCTGAAGTTTTTATCCCACTTAATACTCTCTCTATACTTTTAGCCCACTCTACAGAATCGTATAGTTTACCCCTCTCATCTAATAACACAACATGCCCATCTCTCTTTGATAACTCTTTAATAATCAAATCTCCTTCTCTCTCTTTAATTTGCTCCTTTGTTAAAGAAGATACATTTTTTAGAGCAGGTATGCAGAGTATCTCAAATTGGCAATAATGTTTTAACCTTTCTGAATATAACTTTACCCCCTCTTCTACAAAATTAAAATCTGTTTTTCCTACACACAATAAAACTATCTTCATATAACACTTCTTGTTCAATAGCGACAAATTTAACCATTTTTGTTCTAATTTGGATTGATTTTTGTATTTTTGGATTTGTATTTATGGGTGATTTAAAAAGACATATTTCTATCTATATAACTATTTGCATTGTGGCTATTCTCTTTATACCCTATAATAAAGTTATGGGGCAAGTAAAAGGTGATATAATTAACACATTTGCAAAATATATACAGAATGGAGATGCAGAAAAATTATCTATTTGGTTTGCAGATAATATAGAGTTTGATATTTCGGGAGAGCAGGTTGAGAGTAGTAAAGCTCAGGCAAAACACATCTTAAAAGATTTCTTTGATTTACATAAGCCACAGTCTTTTAATATTTTACATAAAAGCGGAAATCCACAAATGCGATATGCTATTGGAATCTATAAAAGCGTAGATGAAAATTTTAAAATTATCCTTTTGGTAAGGACAAAAAACAATTCCTCTTTAATCGTAAGAATTAGAATAGAGAAAGATAATTAGAGAATCTGTTACTTAAACATAGGTGAGGCATAAGCCACTACATCTGCCTTAGTTATAGGAGTTCCACCTAATATAAGCAATCGCTCAACAACATTTCTTAATTCCCTTATATTACCTGTCCATGAGTGTTTTTTTAACTCTTCTAACGCATCGCGATTTATTTTTCTATTAGGCTGACCATTTTCTGCACAGATCTGCGTTATAAAATATTCAACTAACAAAGGTATATCCTCTTTTCTCTCCGATAAAGAAGGAACCCTTATTACTATAACACTCAATCTATGATAGAGGTCTTCTCTAAAGTTCCCTAACTCAATCTCTTTTGGAATATTTTTGTTTGTTGCAGCAATTACTCTAACATTAACATTTATATCTTTATCACTACCTACCCTTGTAAGTTTATTCTCTTGTAATACCCTTAAAACTTTTGCCTGTGCCGATAAACTCATATCACCAACCTCATCTAAAAAAAGAGTTCCTCCGTCTGCTTGCTCAAATTTACCTTTGTGTTGCTTAATCGCAGAGGTGAAAGCCCCTTTTTCATGACCAAAAAGTTCACTCTCGATAAGTTCGCTTGGTATTGCCGCACAATTTACCTCTATAAAAGGCATTGAAACTCTTTCACTTTTTTCGTGCAACCACCTTGCAACCAACTCTTTTCCTGTACCATTCTCTCCTGTAACCAAAACCCTTGCATCTGTAGGTGCTACCCTTTCGATCATTTGCTTTATCTGTAAGATAGCAGGTGTCTCCCCAACTATTTCTTGGATTTTAGAAACTTTTGCAATCTTTTTCTTGAGTGTTTTAGTCTCTTTTACTAAAGATGATTTTTCGTTTGCGTTTTTAACTGTAATTAAGATTCTGTTTAAATCTAAAGGTTTTTGTATAAAATCGTAAGCTCCTTTCTTTAAACACTCTACCGCGGTCTCAATATCTCCATGACCAGAAATCATTACAATAGAAGAATCTACCCCCTCTTCAATCAATTTTTCTAAAACCTCTATGCCATCTATGCCGGGCATTTTAATATCGCAAAAGATAACATCAAAAGAGTCTGCAAAAGAGATCTCAATCCCCTTTTTCCCATCTTCTGCCACAAAGACTTGATGTCCTTCATCTTCTAAAATATCTTTTAGTGCTAACCTAATGCTTTTTTCATCATCTATTATAAGGATCTTCATACTCTCTTTTTAATTAAAATTTAATCTCTAAATTAAAATTCGGTTTTAATATCGCATTGAGCCACTCTATCTCCTCTGTTATAGTCATACTACTATTGTCTAATTCTAAAGCATCGTCTGCTTTTTTGAGTGGATGAATTTCTCTATTCTGATCTATCTCATCTCTTTTCCTTATCCCCTCTAAAACAGATTCATAAGAGTCATTTTCCCCTTTAGATCTCAGCTCTTCATATCTTCTCCTTGCTCTAACTTCTTCTGTTGCAGTCATAAATATTTTTATTTCTGCATTAGGAAATACTGCTGTCCCTATATCTCTACCATCAATCACCACCCCTTTGTTCTCCCCTATTGCTCTTAATTTTTTATCTACAAAATTTCTAACAAAATCTAATTCTGCTATTTTACTCACCAAAGAGGAAACCTTTGATTTTCTAATCATTTGCTCAACACTAACACCATTCATAATTGTCTGGCTCTCACCCTTATCATTTAAATCAAACCAAATATTCAATTTTCCAACCTCAATAGAAGATTGTAATTCTTCTTTTTTTATTTCACCTTTACCCCCTATAAAACCAGCACTCATTGCATAGTAGGTTAAAGCTCTATACATTGCACCACTATCTAAATATATATAATTTAACCCTTTGGCAATTAACTTTGCAAATGTACTTTTACCTGTAGAAGAAAACCCATCTATTGCTATTATTATTTTCTTGTCCATATCATCAATTTTAAGAGATACAAATATATAAAATTAAGTCATACTATAGAATTTAACGGATAGAGCAAAGTAATATGAAATATTTTATTACAAATTGGTAAATTATTTTATCTAAATTTGTAAACTAACCATCATTACATAGATAATCTAATGAATATAGAAATAGATAATTTATCGGGATTCTGCTATGGAGTAACAAGAGCTATAGACACTGCACAAAATCTTTTAGAGGGGAGTTGTAATGGGAAAAAGAGATTATACTCACTCGGCGATATTGTTCATAATAACAGTGAGATGGAGAGGTTAAAAAAGAAAGGGTTGCATGTTATAAATATAGAAGAAATGAGAGAGATAAAAGATGAATCTGTGCTAATCAGAGCTCATGGAGAACCCCCTTCAACATACGAGTTATCAAAGAAAAACGATATAACACTTATTGATTGTACCTGCCCTGTTGTACTTGCTCTACAGAAAAAAATCTCCCTTACAAAAGGGCAAATTATAATTTTTGGTAAGATTGGACATGCAGAGGTAAATGGTCTTGTTGGGAGGGCAGATGGGAATGCTGTAGTTGTAGAAAATTTAAAAGATCTAATCAGAGTTTTTGAAGAGAAAAGAATTCTTTTAACAAAACCTATACACATATTCTCTCAAACCACAAAAGATCCCATAGAGTACCAAGATTTGTGCAATTATATAAAAGAAAGGATAGAAAATCCTGATCTATTAACAATAAACAATACTATTTGTAAAACAGTGATAAACAGACATAATCAGATAGTAGAGTTTGCCAAGAAACATAATGTAATTCTTTTTGTATGTGGCAAAGAAAGTTCTAATGGACATGTTCTTTTTGAACTATGCAAACAGGCTAATAAAAAATCTTATTTAATTCAGAGTTTAAACCAAATAGACAAGAGTTGGTTTAATAAGGGTAATTCTATCGGGATTTGTGGAGCTACATCTACCCCAAGGTGGCAATTAGAGTCTGTATATAAATTTTTGAAAGTAACTCTAAATAATTATATTTGTTCAAAATTATATAAACTATTATATGGCAACTACAGCAGATTTTAAAAATGGTATTTTCTTTTTATTCAATGGACATCCTTGTCAATTGATTTATTTTCAACATGTTAAACCCGGAAAAGGTAACACTATTGTAAGAACAAAATTCAAAGATTTATCTACTGGTAAACTCTTGGAACATACATATGGAGCGGGAGAAAGCATAGATTTAGTATCTGTAGAGAGAAGACCTTACCAATTTCTCTATCCCGATGATACTGGCTACAACTTTATGCACAGAGAAACCTTTGAGCAAATTCATTTAGATAAAGATTTTGTAGATAATGCAGACCTTATGAAAGAGGGGCAAAATGTTGAGATGATGGTTTGGGCAGATAACGAAGAGATTTTAACATGTGAACTTCCAAAATTTGTAGATTTAGAAGTGACATATACAGAGCCTGCCGTTAAAGGTAACACAGCTTCTACTAATGCTTTAAAAGAGGCGACCTTAGAGACCGGTGCTAAAATTATGGTGCCATTATTTATTCAACAAGGAGAAAAAATAAGTGTAAAGGTAGAGGATAGATCTTACGGAGAAAGAGTTAAATCTTAATTATAAATACTATGAAGAGAATAATAAATAGTTCTCTCATTTATATTATTGCCATTTTTGCGATTGTTGGTTGCAAAAGTGGCAGTAATGTATATGTAGAGCCAGGGATAAACAAAGCCCTTTTAGATGAACTTATCGAGAAAGGTAATTTTGAGAGGGCAAAACAAATCATCAATTCCACCATCATTTTAGATAACTTATCGGCAGAGGATAAATATATTCTCAACTTTGAGTTAGATAAAATGAATAGGATTAAAAATGAGTTTTGTTTAACAGAAGAGGAAGTCTTAACTTATATCAGAAAATATATTCCAGATGTAACTGAACAACAGATAGAAGAGTGGATAGAGAGTAGAGCTTTAGAGTATAAGAAGATAGACAATGAAAGGATGTTTTTTAAAAAAGCACCTCACAATCTATTCCTAATAGATAAAGATGCTCATAAAGCATATATAGCTGTTGAAGGGGAAGAGAGTGAAACTACCGAACAATACTTAACTCAATACCTACCTAAAATTATAAACTCTCCTTTGATAGAGTTAAGAAAAACAAACAAAAATTCTATTCAACAAAACTCTTATTTAGAACCGGTTAAAATGAGAGTTCATATCAAGATGAAAGTTATGCCAGATGCACTACCTGCAGGAGAGATAGTAAGAATTTGGTTGCCTTATCCACACAAAAGCCCTAAGTATAAAGAGGTTAAACTTTTAAATGTTTATAGGAGCGACAATGCTAATCAGATGAATCCAAATGGTGATAGAAGTTCAGATTATTTGCTTAGTCCTGAGTACTATAATAGGCAAAGTATGTATGTAGAGATGCTCTCTAACGGAGAGGATACACTAAAAGTTGGATACGACTTGGAATTAACCTCTTATAACCAATATTTTGCTCATTTAGAAGAACATATTAAACCTTACAACACAGAAGATGAGCTTTACAAAACATATACAGCAGAAAGGGGGCAACATATAATATTTACAAAAGAGATTAAGGAACTTACCAAAGAGGTTGTTGGTGATGAAAAAGAACCATACGAGATAGTTAAAAAAATCTGGTGCTATATAAATGATAACTTCCCTTGGGCTGGAGCGAGAGATTACTCTACTATTCCTAATATCCCGATGTATGTCCTCAAAAACAGACATGGAGATTGTGGTCAAGTTTCATTACTATTTATAACTATGGCAAGATACGCCGGAATCCCTGCTAAATGGCAAAGTGGCTGGATGTTACATCCAAATAATGTCAATTTGCACGATTGGGCAGAAGTCTATTACGAAGGAGTCGGCTGGGTACCTGTAGATCAATCGTTCGGTTATAGCGAAGGTGAAGGTGAAATGAAATACTTCTTCATGAGGGGATTAGATGCGTACAGATATATTGTAAACGAGGATTACGGAGATTATGCTCCTCTATTTCCTGCAAAGGTTTATCCTCATAGTGACGAAGTTGATTTCCAAATGGGAGAAGTTGAATGGAGAGGTGGAAATATCCTAAATGGTGGTTGGAAATGTTGGATGGATGTTGAGTATCTTAACTAAGTTCTAAATTATAGAGTAATTTATAATACTTTTTTAATCACATAAACTCCGTCCCTTATCGGAAGAAGAAAGCTCTCTATAACTCCTTGAGAGCTTTCTTCTTTTATAGTATTAACTAACTTTAATATTCCTGCAGTTTTAAGATCTAAATTCTGATTATCATCTGTTGTTTTACCATACCATAAAACATTATCGGCGAGAATAAATCCTTTACTTTTTAGAAGCGGTTTAACCAATTTATAATAATCTAAATACTCCCTTTTATTAGCATCAATAAAAACTATATCATACTCACCAAACCCACCTTCTGTAACTTTATTTGTGTCATTCTGTATAGCTATTATATTCTTTAATAAATCTTTAGCATCTCCATAAGCTACTTTTACCAAGTGATTTACGCCTCCTCTGCTTAACCCCTCATTTATAATATATTCTAACTCATCATTTATTTCAAATGCCTCAACTTTAAATTCTATGTTTTTATACTCTTCAATAAATGGCAACATTGCAGAAGCTAAAGACAAAAGAGAGTATCCTGTAAATGTACCTATCTCTAATATTTTTATACTCTTAATTTGAGATTCATCTCCAACTATTTCAGAGAGTTCTTCTATCTTATTCTGAATATATTTTTTAACAAATAGATGCAGAAATTTCCCTTCCAACTCCCCCACTAACATTTGAGAATGATTTGTTCGGGTGGCTGTTTGACGAATAATCCATCTAAGAGCTTTTTGCACTTTAAGAGTATAAACTTCTGAATTTTCAGCCTCGTGCAAAAGAGTTTCAACTCTATGTTTTAAATCGGCGTTATTCATTTATCTGTATCGCGATAAGATTAATAAAAAACTAACCTGCTCATCCTTTTCCAATCTAAAACCTCTTGTGCTACTTGCTGCACCTCTTCGGGAGTAATTGCTTCTATCTTAGACCTTAAACTCTCTATTGATGTGAGCCGACCTGCTAATAAAAGAGATTTTCCATTTGTAAGACATTGAGATTCTACATTATCGCTTGAGATAGAGAGTTGACCAATCATCTGTTTTTTTGCAGCATTAAGATTTTTAACTCCAATAGGAGAGTTTACAATCTTTGCTAATTCATTTTTAACAAGCGATATGCATTTTTTTAAATATTTATTTTCGCACCCAAAGTAAATAGAAAATGCTCCAGTATCTTTATATGTTATATAGCTCGCCTCTACTTGATATACAAGAGCATGTTTCTCTCTAAGACTCATACTTAAACGAGAATTTAGTGCTGGCCCACCGAGAATATTAGTAATTAAAGAGAGTACTAACCTCTTTTTTGAATTATAATAAGAATAAGCAGAACAACCTATTATACAATGGGCTTGGCGTAAACCTCTCTTTTCTTCCTTTATAAAATATCTCCCTTTTGACAATTCTTCTACACTATTATATTCTTTTTTTATAAAATCTAACGATGTGTATGGTATATAATTATTATCATTTTGATATGAGGTCTTAGTTTCCTTTGGGAATAGAGAAGCTTTTTTTCTCCATTTGTTTAATTCATTAGTAACAATATCTTTTAAAAAATCTTCATTAAAATTTCCTGCAATAGTCAATGTCATATTTTGGGGGACAAAAAACTTTTTGAGATTATCTTTAAGTATTTTAGAGGTAATTTTCTCTAATGTTTTATTCTCTCCAAGTATAGAATAACCGAGAGATGTTCCTTTAAATAACTCACTTTCAAATGTATCATATAACAATTCGGTTGGGGAGTCTATATAGGTTATAATCTCATCATTAACAACTACTTTCTCTTTCTTTAATTCTTCCTCTGGAAAATTAGAAGAGAATACTACCTCAAATAAAAGTTCTACAGCTTTTTTAATATCCTCTTTTAAAGTTGTGGTATATATTACTATACGCTCTTTTGTTGTATAAGCGTTCATATCGCCTCCTACTCTCTCTAATGTACTGCTTATTTTTACAGAGTTTCTTTTTGTCGTCCCTTTAAATAACATATGCTCAGTAAGATGAGCAAGACCATTATACTTCGGATCTTCGTTTCTTGTCCCCATTCCAATGCTTAAAACACAATAGGCTACGGGAGAAGATGTTTTCTTAAAATAAAAAAGTAACTTTTCTAAACTATTCTTCATATAGGCTCTATTTAGCAACGCCAAATTTATTAAAATTGTAACAAAAAGTCTTAAAGTAACTCTTAAATCCTTATCAGAAAATTCACCGCTATAATACTGTAAACCCATCTGTTGAATTAAGATATTGCATAGATTTGCAACACTTATATATAAATAAGCATCTATATTTAGGAAAGTAAAAATATTGTTTAACTTAATAATAAGAAAAATGAAAAGAATTTTAACAGTTACATTAGTATTTGCACTTGTTGCATTTGTTTTCTCTTCTTGTAGTAAAGACAAGAAAGATAAAGAATTAAAGACTTTAGAAGGAACATCTTGGGCAGCAGATGCTATGACTCCTTACGGAAAGCCTATAAAATCAACATTAGATTTTGCCCCTTCAACAGATTCATTTACTCTGCATCTTTATTATCATGACGGTGACGAAGATATTTTTAGGGGGTCATATACTTTCAACAAACCTAATATCAGATTTGATGTTTATGAAGTGCAGGCTCCTAAAGCCCCAGCTCCTGCTTTAGAAGAACCAGAATTTACATTCTACGGAGTGCTTATTGGTAAGACTTTAAGCTTTGATCTTGAAGGGGTTAATTTTGTTTTCA
>CAMNNS010000056.1 GCA_946545765.1 uncultured Bacteroidales bacterium
TTATTGTTGGAGATAAAAGAAATGCAATGGAGTATATATTTGTTGAGAAGAACTATTTTCGCAATATCATAACCAATATCCCTATCAATCCTATAAATAAAAAGGTCTTTTGCCAATACATAATTGATAAATTTGAGGAAAATGGGAAACATGCCTCAATAAAAGAGAGTGCAATGATTTACGATAGTATGGAGGGAGACCCTTGGTATATACAACATTTGGCAGAGATTTGTTTCTTTTATACAACAGAAAAACTTACACTGCAAATTGTAGAAGATAGTATAGAAAAACTATTAACTATTCACGATTACGAGTTACATAATACAGCTTATAGCCTTAGTACACATCAACTTCAACTTATTCATGCCATATTAGATGGTGAGAAGAAATTTAGTAAATCACAAATATTGGAAAAATACAAACTTAACTCTTCTGCAAATGTTAATAGATTAAGGGAAGCACTCACCAAAAAGGAAATCGTTACTTTCCTGAATAAAAACAAAATAGAATTTAACGACTCCCTCTTAAAATATTGGTTTAAAAAACATTTTTTTATTTAACATCAAATATATATGAAAAAGATAGTTATTCTTAGTGGAGCTGGCATTAGTGCCGAGAGTGGAATTAGTACATTTAGAGATAGTGATGGTTTATGGGAAAATTATAAAGTAGAGGAAGTTGCCTCCATAGAAGGGTGGTATAAAGATAAAGGTAAAGTTCTACAGTTCTATAATTTAAGGAGAAAAGACATAGAGTCTAAAAATCCTAATAAAGCACATTTAATTGTTGCTCAACTACAAGAAAAATACAATGTTACAGTAGTAACTCAAAACATAGATAATCTGCATGAAAGAGCAGGTAGTAAAAAAGTTATACATCTGCACGGCGAAATAACAAAAGGACGAGGAGAGGGTGAAAATTATTATGATGCTATAGATATTGGATACACCGATATACAATTAGGCGATAAGGCAAAAGATGGTTCACAGTTAAGACCACATATAGTATGGTTTGGTGAAGCTGTACCCGAGTTAGAAAAAGGGATTAAAGCTGTATCAGAGGCAGATATACTAATTGTAGTTGGAACTTCGTTAGTAGTATATCCTGCTGCAGGTCTTATAAATTATACCAAAAATAATTGTAGAATTTTCTTAATAGACCCTAATGATGTCTCTACCAATGTACCACATACCCATATTAAAGAGAAAGCCTCTGTTGGTATGGAGAAATTATTAAATATCATCGATAAGTTATAATAGACAAATTTTAACCTTTTATTATATGAAACAAACTATTAAAACAGTCATTTTGCTAACAATAGCATCTTTAATTATGATTACTGGTTGTAAAGAAAACAATGCACTTTTACAAGAGTGGGATACCCCTTACGGAATACCCCCTTTTGATAAATTTAAAACTGCAGATTACCTACCTGCTATTCAAGTAGGGATAAAAGAACAAAACAAAGAGATAGAGGATATTGTCAATAATCCAGAGGCCCCTAATTTTGACAACACCATTGGGGCATACGAGTTAAGCGGTATAACCTTGAACAAAGTAATGGGAGTTCTTGGTAATGTAGCAGAAACAGATGCCGACGAAGCTTTAAGGGCAGTAGAAGAGGAAGCAACGGCAATTTTAACCGAACATAATGATAACATTTTCATGAACAAAAAGTTCTATGAAAGAGTTAAGAGTATTTATGATGCCGACCAGAGCCATCTTACAAGAGAGCAACAAATGGTACTAAAGAAAATGTATCAAACTTTCTCAAGAAATGGTGTTGGCTTAGAAGGGGCAGAGCAAGAAGAACTTAAAGAGATAAACAAAAAATTAGCTGCTACTCAACAGAAATTCAGCAATAATCTTCTCGCTGAGAATAATGAATTTAAAGAACAATTCGGCATACCTGTATCTTCTTACTCAGATGCAATGACCAATACAGAAGATAGAGCTTTAAGAGAAAAAATGTTTAAAGCCTACTCATCGAGAGGAAATAATGATAATGAGAATAATAACAAAGCACTTTGCTTAGAAATTCTTAAACTAAGAGCTAAAAAAGCAAAACTTTTAGGATTTGAAAATTGGGCTGCATACCAATTAGATGTTAAGATGGCAAAGAATGCACAAACAGTTGATGAGTTTTTAGAAAGAATTATTGCCCCTGCAATTTCTCGAGCAAAGGAAGAAATCTATGATATGCAGAAAGTTATGGATAAAGATATAAAAGAAGGTAAGGTAGAGAAAGGGAGCAAAATAGAGCCTTGGGATTGGTTCTACTATGCAGAAAAGGTTAGAAAAGAGAAATTTGATTTGGACGAGAATCTTACAAAACCATACTTCTTAATGGATAATGTAAGAGATGGTATCTTTAAGGCGGCCAACAAAGTATATGGTATAAATGTTGAACCTATAGAAAATGCTCCTGTTTATAATAAAGAGGTAAAGGTATTTAAAGTTTCTGACCATGATGGTTCTCTTTTAGGCATCTTCTTAACTGATTATTTCCCAAGAAGTTCTAAGAGGGGTGGGGCATGGATGAATAATTTTAGAGACCAATATATAGACAAAGATGGAAACGATGTTAGACCTATTATTGTAAATGTTGGGAATATGAATCCTGCAACAGATTCACTACCAGCACTAATAACAATAGATAATGTAGAGACCACTTTCCACGAATTTGGTCATGCTCTTCATGGACTACTTACAAAATGCAGATACAGAAGCGTTAGCGGAACAAGTGTTACAAGAGATTTTGTAGAGACTTTTTCACAATTTAATGAGAATTGGGCATTCCAACCAGAGATTCTTGCTATGTATGCAACACATTATAAAACAGGAGAAGTTATTCCTGATTCTTTAGTTCAAAAAATAAATCTGTCAAGAACTTTTAATCAAGGGTTTATGACTACAGAACTTGCGGCAGCATCTATTTTAGATATGAAATTACATGTGCTTAATTCTGAGCAATTAGAGGGGATAGATTTGGAAAAATTTGAAAAAGAAGTGTGCGATAATATGGGACTTATTTCTGAGATTATCCCTCGTTACAAAACTACATATTTTAACCATATATTCAACTCGGGATATAGTGCTGGTTATTATGGTTACTTATGGAGTGAGGTTTTAGATAAAGATGCTTTTGAATTTTTCGAGCAACAAGGAATTTATAATAAATCTATAGCTGATAGTTTTAGGGCTACATTCTTGGAAAAAGGTGGTTCTGAAGAGCCTATGGTTCTTTATGAGAAATTTAGAGGTGCACAACCTAATCCCGATGCAATGTTAAAAGCAAGAGGATTGATAAAATAACTAACTGAATTTGATTATTTAAAAAGAGCTCGGCACTATACCGAGCTTTTTATTTTTTATCTCTAAATCATTCTATTATAGTAATATAGCAGAATCCACTTTGGCTACCAATAAACATTTATTTGGTTGATGAATAGTATAATATAGAGGAAAGCCAGAGACCCACGCTCGTAAGTGGGAGGGTATCAAACAATGTTTAGGAGAGATAAGGCAAAACGAAACTTTCTAATACTCTAATAACGCCACAACCCCATCCATCGTACTTACTAATAATTGATTAGAACCTATCGGGAGAATATAATTTATTAAAGCTCCCGATATATTATACTTAAAAGCAAGTGAGCCATCTAAACAATTTAGGGCAAAAATATTCCCTTTGTCTGTAGCTATAAAAAGGAGACCTTTATTCATTTTTCCCCCTTTAGGGTTGGTTGTTATAGGGGTAGGTCCTATCTCGTAATTATACCCTGGAATAGAGGTCCATATCACTTCTGCTTCTCTTTCTTCTTCATTTTGTGATGCGGTAGATGAAGGATATTTTGAGAATTTGTAAGCAGATATATACTTAACAGTATCTTTCATAGACTTCACATAATAACCCTTCGCATCGGGCGACAAACCTATAGCCTCTCTTCCACCATAATTTCTTGCAATACCCTTACCTGTTTTTGCATCTATTTGATAACTATATCTATCTGGAGTTACAATTATAATTCTTCCATTAGTCTTTACAGGCCAAACTTGGGCAGGAGACATATTTGTTACTTTACGTGGAGTATTCCAAATCCATTGTAAATTACCATTTATTGGATTAAATGAGTAGAGAGAATTTCCCCAATCTCCTATAACAACCTGCTCTTTATCAACATACGGGCGAGAAACTACAAAGCTTTTCATATCATTATAACTCCAAATTAATTCCCCCTTTTCTATCTCTAATGCTCTAAATTTACCATCAGAAGCACCTATATAAACTATTCCATTATAGATATTTGCACTACCTAACACAGATTTTTCACATTCATACTTCCACTTTAACTTACCATCTTTAACAGATAAGCAATAGATAAAATTATCCGAACTACCAACTACAACTTTATCTTTATAAACAGCAGGGGTAGAGAATATTTTACCATCGGTTTTATACTCCCATAATAAACTGCCATCCAAGGCATTAAGAGCTTTTATAATCCCAGCTTCATCGGCAAAAATTACTATATCATTTCTCTCTACTTTAGAAGATAAATATGGAATTAAATTTGTTCCATGTAATACTACTCGCTTCTCACCATTACTTAAAATCTTACTCTGTTTTGGGGAATAAATTGCCGCTCCACAACCAATATCTGCATTATTGATATATTTCCAAATAACTTTGACATTAGGGAATTCTTCATTAAAAGTGTTATAAGGGTAATCTATATAATCGGGGAAAGAGGTGCCATTACTCATTCTAACTCTATACCAAGGCTCTTCAGCATTTTTTTTACCAACAATCTTTTCGCTAAATGAGACTAAAGAACCTTTTATTTCCACAATATTATAACCCAATTCCCGATGAGCATCTTTTAAAGAAGAACGTACTATAGCACCTGGAATACCCTCATAGTCCATAGGAAAATTTTTATGCCAATGTCCGCTAATTACAAGCTGTGTATTTCTACTTATTAACAAATCAATAACATCGTTATATTTTAACAAAGATGTATCTAAAGGATAGTGATTAACAAAAATAATTGGTTGTTTTTCAGGAGTCTGCCCCACTCTCTCCTCTAACCATAACATACTCTCTCGAGGGATAAGAGCTGGTGCCATTCTTATATTCGGACCAGAAGGGGTACCCAAAAATTTTATTCCCCCTGCTTCAAGTTCAAACCTCTCATATCCAAATATTTTAACAAAAGAATTTGTACCACTCTCACTCCATGTAGCATCGTGATTCCCCGGGATAATAAACCAAGGTATATTCAATTTGTCAAAAATATTTTTTGCTATACCTAATTCTTGATCGCTCCCAAAATTTGCTATATCGCCACAAATAATAACAAACTGTAAATCTGGATTTTGATTAATATCTTCTACACATTTCTCTGTCCCCTCTATACTTGGTGCTTGTGGTGAAATATGAATATCACTCATCACTGCAAATTTTAAAGCAGATTTTGAATCAGAAGAAATCTTTCCACCAAAAATAGAACCGTCGGAAATCTTTGAACCAATTTCTATATTTACCTTCTGAGCTGTTAAATTAGAGGCAAATAACAGAAACAATGATAGGAATACTATCTTATTTTTCATAGTTTTATAATTTAGAGTGTATATCAAATAATCTCAATATCACTATTATTTATCCAACCTTGTCGTCCATCTCTTATCTCTATTCTGCTCCATTCCCCTATACTCTCTAACACATTAACCTTTGTACCACTATGAAGGACAAATATACTATTGCCTGTACTATTAGGTGCACTCTTAACATTTCCTATCCCACTAATAATTACTGCAGTATCATTACTACTTGCTCTTGAATAAAGAGAATATGAAAATAAAAAGGATACTATCGCGATAAAGATGACAACTATATTAGTGATAAAAACCAACTTTTTCCCCTTAATAGAGGTTGTTTGTTTAAAAAAGATATAGCCTAACAAAGCAATAATAAAAAATATTAAAGCTACAACTGCCCAAGTATTAGAAGAGAAACTATCCCTTATCTTTTTTACCAATGTTACAAGTACAAATTCAGGGACAGCATCAATCTTATCTATACAACGAGTGTTTGCCATAGTTAGATTAGCTTTTACATCTTTATTAGAAGGGTCTAATTTTAAAGCTCTTTCATAATACAAAACAGATCTGCCAATATTACCCAATCTATAATATGAATTACCAAGGTTGTAATATAATTCAGAAGAGATAAAACCCTCTTTCTCTATTGTTAAGTAATTATTTATAGCAGATTCAAAGTTGCCCATAGCATAAAAATCATTCCCTTTTTGCCAAAGAGTATCTGTTAAAATATTTTTACCATTTGCCTGCAACCCGACAATTATAAAAAGTGCTAAATATATAAACCTCAAACCTTTCATAGTTACAATTTATTTTCAAATAATGATATTAATTCCCTCGCTTTGTTGTATTTAGATTCCATAGCAGAATCTGCCCCTTGAGGAGAATACCTAACCAACTCACAACTATCTAATAATTTTATAAATTCATCAACTTTATCATTGTCTATCCCCTTAGAGATAAGCAAAGATTCTATAGTAGATTTTTGCATTTGGGCATAAGGTATAGATAACTTATCGCTAACATATCCAAGCATAGCCTTATGCAACTCTTCATAAAATTCTTGTACTTTATTCTCCTTTAAATAAGTTTGTGCCTGTCTTAATCTACTATTTGCCACCCTATTAGCCCTTTTATTTCTCACTCTTACTATATCACTATTAAAGGTCTTTCTCTGTTTTAGGATATACAATGCCACAAAAGCTAAAACCGCAACTAAAACAATTATAAGATAATAGAATAGAGAAGAGACAATAAAGTTTTTTTCTTTCTCCGATAAAAATGTCCTATTCTTAATATATCTAATATCTTCTCCTAAATTGCCCACCTCTCTTTGGTTAGTTGATGATACTATAATACCCTGAGATACATCTCCTTTTAAAACCTTTAGCTCTTTTGGTTCTGAAGTTAGAGTAACATATTTCTTTTGCTGAATATCATAGTAAGAGTATTCTATTGGCTCAATCTGATAAACTCCTTCGCCCCTTGGAATAAAAGGATACTCAAAAACTCTTTTTCCTGTAACACCTTGAGCTGTGTTTGAAAAATTATTTGAAACTTTTACATCATAACTCTCAAAATCAGAAGGTAGAATAACTTTCGGTTGCTCCATTAAATTAAGGTTGCCACTACCTGCTAACTCCACAATTAACGAGGTAGCTTGATTACTTTTTAGCGAATCGTGAGCAAGTTTAACATTCATATTTATTTTTCCCACTCCCCCACCAAAACTATTTGGTGCTTCTGAAGGTAAAGGTGACACCTCAATATTTTTTCTACCTGTAGATAACCTTTTCCTCTCCATTGAATAAGTGTCATCTCCAAAAAAATCGTCAAAAATGCTCCTACCTCTTGTCCCCCTTTGTGCAATTTGAACTTGACAAACAAGTTCTGCAGGTTCTATTGTTAGATTGCCCGATTGTTGAGGTATAATAACAAAACGCCTCAATAATGCACTTCTATATATCTGATCGCCAACTTTTTCTGTTGTAAAACTAATGTTATTTGGCGCCTCTATATCTTGACTCCAGAATCCGTTAAAGATGGGCAACTTAAAGTCCTCAAATCCTGCGATATTGCTCCTCGTGTATAGTTTTAATGTTGCAATAATAGGCTCGCCCTTAACCACTTTTGTCTTATTTAAAGAGAGATTTAAAAACAGATCTGCTTTATTATATGTTATTCCTTCGTCTTGATTCTCTTCTCTCTGATAAGATTGAGCAGGGGTAGATGATGAACTAACCACCTCTATTGTAACAGGTTTTGAGTTATATTGTTTTCCCGATATTGAGGCATTTGCAGAAGAAATTGCAATAACATTCTGGTCTCCAGCTTGTAGGATATAAGTATAACTCTCCTCATATTGAGAGGTTCTTTTACCATTTACAATCTGCACCGATGACATTGTTGATGGAGAAGGACCTGCCAAGACAGTAGCCCCTGAAAAAGATGGCCCATTAAAATTATCAATTTTGGCATTAGCGACAAACTTAACTGCAAATCTTTCACCTTGATAAACCATTTTTGGGACATCTATTTCAAATGTAATCTGCCCATAAATTTTATTTATGCTTAACAACAAAATGGTAAAAACCAATATTGCAATTTTTCTATTCATATTCTCTTTCTGTTATAGAACTCAAATTTACCAATTCTTTTCTTTCTTTTTAGACCTTGCTGTAGCAGCTTTTGCTTTTTTAACTTTTTCTTGAGTTTGATTCTCTTTATCTTGTAGAGCCTGAAGCATTTGCTGAGTGGCTTGTTGAGAGAGCTTATTTTGATTCTGTTCTTGTTCCTTATTTTTATTTTGATCTTGTTGTTTATCTTTGTTTTGGTCTTGATCTTTCTGTTGATTATCTTGATTCTGTTGCTTGTCTTGATTCTGTTCTTGTTTCTTATTTTGCTCTTGATCTTTGTTTTTATCTTGATCTTGCTGCTGCTTATCTTGATTCTGCTGCTTATCTTGATTCTGCTGATTTTGCTGATTTTGCAATTTCTTTTTTGCATACTCATAATTTGCCTTTGCTGTCATATCAGCAGGATTTCTTATTAAAGATTGCTTATAAGCTTCAACAGCTTTATCATACTGATTCTGTTGCAAATAAAAATTGCCCTGATTAAAGAAATAATTAGATGCAACACTTTGTTCTCCTTGATATTTGGTAAAATCAAAATTATCATTACTATCCCGATTCGGCAAGGTTGTAGTTGTACCGCCCCACTTATATTCATAAGGGATTCTTGATATAGTATCTGTTAATTTATTTGAAGCAGATATTGCTCCCGACAAATCATTCATTCTAAAAAGAGTATTAGCAAGATTGTAATTACTTACCAAAGATACCGAATCCTTAA
>CAMNNS010000057.1 GCA_946545765.1 uncultured Bacteroidales bacterium
TACAATCAAAGATTTTGAATCAACTGCACAAGGGGTAAACTTTATGGTATCAACTACAGAATTTTTTGTCCCATTAGCAATAAATATAGAGGAGGAGAGGGTAAAAATTATAGGAGAAATAGAGAGGTTTACAAAGTTTTTAAATGGTGTAGAGAAAAAATTATCTAACGAAAAGTTTGTAAATAGCGCTCCTGCAGAAGTAGTAGAATTGGAGAGAAAAAAGAAAAATGATGCCACAGAAAAACTTAAGAGCTTAAATGAAACACTACAAAGGCTTAAATAATAAACAAGTATCGGAAAGTAGAGAAAAGTGGGGTAGTAATATAATCTCACCACCAAAAAGAGAAGGATGGTTTAAACTTCTTTTAAAAAAGTTTAACGACCCATTGATTAAGATATTGTTAGTAGCTGCAACTATTTCTATTCTAATAAATATATTAGATAAACATACCTCTATCATAGAGAGTCTGGGTATTATTTTAGCTATCTTGATAGCAACTATTGTCTCTTTTATAAATGAATACAAAGCAAATAAAGAGTTTGATATTGTAAATAAAATTAACGATGAAACTCTTGTAAAGGTAATTAGAGATATAAATGACGAGAGTGTTGTTGTTGAACTTCCAAAAGTAGATATTGTTGTAGGAGATTATATTATAATATCTGCTGGAGATGAAATACCAGCAGATGGTCATTTATTAGATTCTATAGATCTTAAGGTTAATGAATCTTCTTTAAATGGAGAATCTGAACCTGCAAAAAAAACACATATAGAGAGTACTAATTATAATACCGCGTACTCACCAAATAAGCTTTACAGAGGGACAACAGTTTCTGAAGGAGAAGGAGTATATATGGTTGATTTTGTGGGTGATGATACAGAAATTGGAAAAACTGCAAAACAAGCTACAGAAGTTGTAAAAATAAAAACCCCATTACAATTACAATTAGAAAAATTAGGGAAACAAATAGGTTTAATAGGTTTGTTAGTTGCAGGTCTAACTTTTATAGTTCTCTTAATAACAGCAATTCTTAAAAAAGAAATAATTACACCGCTTTTTGATGTTGCCAATCTGACAACTAATATCCTTATTATAGTGGAGTTTTTTATGGTTGCTATTACTTTAGTTGTAATGGCTGTACCAGAAGGACTTCCTATGAGTATAACATTAAGTATGGCTTATAGTATGAGAAAAATGGCAAAGAGTCATACTTTGATTAGAAAGTTAGATGCCTGTGAGACAATGGGTGCTACTACTGTAATTTGTACTGATAAGACTGGCACTCTAACACTTAATAAAATGAGTGTTGTGTTTATCTCTAACAAATTGTCTGATAGTGTAGCATTAGATATTGCCAACAATACAACTGCATTCTTAAATGGTGATGAGGTTATAGGGAACCAAACAGAGGGTGCTTTATTATTACATCTTAAATCTGAAGGGTATAATTATAAAGAACTTAGAGATAATGCTCAAATTATAAAAAGAATCCCTTTCTCTTCTACAATTAAATATATGGCAACTCTATATACTTCTAATGGGGTAATTAGATTGGCAATAAAAGGGGCACCAGAGATTGTATTATCTAAATGTTCAAATGTAGATGCAAGTTCTATAATTAAAGAAATCTCAAAATACCAATCTAAAGGGCTTAGAGCACTTGTAATGTGTTCAAAAGTGATAGATTCTAAATTCATTGATACCAATAATATAGATTCTATAACAGAAGAATTGATTACAAAAGGGGAATTCACCCTTGATAGTTATGTTGCATTAGAAGATCCTATTAGGAGTGATGTCCCATACTCTATGGAGATGTGTAATAGTGCAGGGGTAAATGTTAAAATTATTACAGGAGATACATCTCTTACAGCTATAACAATTGCAAAAGAGAGTGGTTTATGGAGAGATGGTGATACTTTAGAGAAAAATTCTATAACTGGATATGATTTTGAAAACATTTCAGATGAGCAAGCAATAAAAATTCTACCCGATATTAAGGTAATGTCAAGAGCTAAACCTGCAGACAAGATGCGATTAGTAAGGTTGTTACAGTCTATGGGTGAAATAGTTGCAGTAACTGGCGATGGGACAAATGATGCCCCTGCTTTAAATTATGCAAATGTTGGACTTGCAATGGGAAGTGGAACATCTACTGCAAAAGAGAGTAGTGATATAATATTGTTAAACAATTCTTTTACAAGTGTTGTTTCGGCGATAAAATGGGGTAGAACCATATATAGAAATATTCAAAAATTTATTGTTTTTCAATTAACAGTAAATGTAGCTGCACTACTTACAGCGCTATTAGGTCCTTTCTTTGGGATAGAATTACCTTTAACTGTTACTCAGATTTTGTGGATTAACTTGATTATGGATACACTTGCTGCTATTGCTTTAGCTACAGAATTGCCAAGTGAAAACATTATGAATGAGAGACCAAGAAACATAAAGGATTCTATTATTACTAAAAAGATGTTTAAAAATATTTTAATTTTTGGTATCTCATTTTTTATCTTATCCTTTTTAGTTTTACTAATAGAGCAGATTTTTGTAAATGATGGAAATCTATTTTCATTGGAGAATCTAACTATTTTCTTTACATTTTTTGTAATGTTGCAGCTTTGGAATATGTTAAATATTAAGGTGTTTCCCAAGAGAGAGTCTTCTTTATTGTCCTTGACAAAAAATAAAGCTTTTCTGATAATATTTTTAACAATATTTATTTTACAAATTATAATAGTAAACTTTGGTGGTGTTGTAATGAGAACAACTCCAATTAGTTTTAAAAGTTGGATTGTTTTGATATTGGTAACTTCACCTGTATTTATTATACCAGAAATCTATAGGGTTGTTAAAAGTAAAAACAAATAAAAATTATATGTATATTTCTGAATATAAAATAGATGTAAGATATTACGAAACAGACACAATGGGAATAGTTCACCATTCAAATTACGTTAGATATTTTGAATGTGGAAGAAATGAGATGTTAAAAGGGTTAAATATGCCTATCGAAGTTATGGAGAGGGAGAACTATATGTTGCCTGTTGTGAGTGTAGATATACATTATAAATTGCCAGCAAGAATGGGAGATACTCTTAGAGTGGTCACCAAATTGTCTAAATGGCCAAAGGCAAAAATATATCTTGAGCAAGAGATTTATAATGAGCGTAAAGAGTTGATTTGTTACGGTACTGTAGTGGTAGGCTTTATAAAGGGAGATACAAGAATTCCAACACGAACCCCTGAGTTTTTCTTGAAGAATATAGAGCCATATTTTACAGAAGATGAGAAAAATAATTAATTTTGTATAGATAATTAACATTAACATAAAGAAATTTAAAAGATGAGAACATTACTTTTTTTGGGGAGTTTGGGTTGGGGAGAAATTGTTGTAATTGCACTAATAATTCTACTGATTTTTGGTGGTAGAAAAATTCCTGAGTTAATGAGAGGTATAGGTAAAGGAATTAAGAGCTTTAAAGATGGGATGAAAGGGGTTGATGAGGAGATAAATCGCGATTTAGAGGATAAAAACTAATCTAAATTATTATCACTAATATTATTATCGAAGTAAAGGCTAATTTATATTAGTCTTAATATGTATTATTATGTACATTATTAAATAGATAGTAGATTATTAATTTAGAACAATATATGGCAGAAAAGGAGATGACATTCTGGGAGCATTTAGACGAACTTAGAAAAGTTTTGTTTAGAGTTGCTATCGCCATTTTAGTTGTTGCTATTGCCCTTTTTTTTGCCAAAGAATTTATTTTTGACAATATAATATTTGCCCCTACAAGGGATGGTTTTATATTGTACAAATGGATAAATTATCTTTTAAATCTTTTTGGTGGAGAAGCACTTGAGAGTTTTAATCTTAAAATTATCAATATAGATTTAACTGCACAGTTTTTTATCCATTTGAGTACAACTTTTTATCTATCATTAGTTATTTGTACACCTTATGCCCTATATCAGCTGTGGACATTTGTCTCACCTGCATTATATCCTAAGGAGAAAAAAGGGGCTAAAAAGGCTTTTGGATTTGCCTCTATTCTATTTTATTTAGGTTTAGTAGTTGGGTACTATCTGGTTTTTCCTTTAACATTAAGATTTTTAGGGACATATCAAGTTAGTGAAAGTGTTAATAATGATATTTCTCTCAGATCTTATATATCGATGTTTGTCTCTCTTATTTTAATAATGGGAATAGTATTTGAACTACCAAGTGTTGCTGCAATCTTATCGCGATTAGGTCTGATTACAAAAGAGTTATTAAAAAAATACAGAAGGCACGCATTTGTAATTTTGCTTATATTGGCTGCTATTATTACCCCATCGGGAGACCCTTTTACCCTTTTTGCCGTTGGACTTCCACTTTATGCCCTTTATGAAGTAAGCATAGTTGTTTGTAAAAAGAAAAGGATTGAGAGTTAAATTTTATCGCGATTATGATTACAATTAACAATTTGACACTTTCTTGGGGAGGTTTTACACTGTTAGATGATATAAATTTTCATATTGGTGATAATGAGAAAATTGGTTTAGTAGGGAAAAATGGGGCGGGTAAATCTACACTTCTTAAAATTATACTTGGAATTCAGCAACCTACATCGGGAAAGATAACTACCACAAAAGGGGAGAAGATTGGCTATTTGCCACAACAAATGGAACATTCTAAAGAGAATAGCGTTATAGAAGAGACTCTTAAAGCGTTTGATTCTCTATTTGAAATACATAAAAAAATAGAAGAAATAAATCTTCAGCTTACAGAGAGAACTGATTATGAATCTGATAGTTATTCTAAACTTATTATTGAGTTGAATAACTTAACAGATAAAGTAAATATAATGGAGAGTGAACCTCCTTTATCTCAGGCAGAAAAAGTGTTATGTGGTTTAGGTTTTAAAAAAGAGGAGTTCAATAGACCTACATCTACTTTAAGCCAAGGTTGGAATATGAGGATTGAATTGGCTAAAATTTTATTATCTAAACCCGATACTCTATTATTAGACGAACCAACGAATCACCTTGATATAGAATCTATTCAATGGTTTGAAAATTATCTTAAATCTTATAAAGGGGCAGTTATCTTAATTTCTCATGATAGAAAATTTTTAGACAATATTACTAAAAGGACCGTTGAGATAATGTTGGGTAAATTGTATGATTATAAAGTACCTTATTCTACCTATAAAGAACTGAGAAGTGAAAGGATGGAGCAACAGAGGGCTGCTTTTGAGAATCAACAAAAGATGATAGAGAAAACTGAGGAGTTTATTGAGAGATTCAGATATAAAGCGACAAAAAGTAATCAGGTGCAAAGCCGTATAAAACAGTTAGATAAATTAGAGAGGATTACAATTGATTTAGAGGACAATTCTGCACTTTCTGTAAAATTTCCACCAGCTCCAAGGAGTGGACAAGTAGTATTTAAGGCAGATGATGCGAAAATTGGTTATGGTGAGAAGGTTATAATTGATAAAGTTAATATGGTTATAGATAGGGGAGAAAAGGTCGCATTTTTAGGTAGAAACGGAGAAGGAAAAACAACTCTCATTAAGATCCTAACAAAGCAATTATCACCTTTAGATGGTAAATGTGAAATAGGGTACAATGTTGAATTAGGATATTATGCACAAAATCAGGATGATATTTTAGATAAAAATGATACTGTCTTCTCAACTTTAGACAAAATTGCAGTTGGGGATATAAGGACAAAATTAAGAGACATTTTAGGGGGATTTTTATTTAAAGGTGAGGATATAGATAAAAAAGTATCTGTTTTATCGGGTGGAGAGAGGGCAAGATTGGCAATGGCAAAACTAATACTTAAACCATATAATCTATTGGTTTTGGATGAGCCAACTAACCATATGGATATTAAGAGTAAAGATATTTTAAAACAAGCTTTGAAAAATTATGATGGGACATTAGTTATTGTCTCTCACGATAGAGATTTCTTAGATAATTTGGTAGATAAAGTTTATGAATTTAAAAGTGGTAGGGTTAAAGAGTTTTTGGGCGGAATTGAACCTTATTTAGATTATCTGAAAAAGCGAGAGATTGATTTTACCCCTATAAAAGAAGTAAAGGACAAAGGGGTAAAAGTTGTTAATGAAGTTTCTAAACACCCAGAAAATAAAATAATTAGAGAGGAGAATAGAAAAAAGAAAAAAGATGTTGAAAAATTAGAGAATCAAATCGCTGAGTTAGATTACAAACTATCCGAGATAGAACTTAAGTTATCTAATAATTCTCCCGATACCGATATAGAAAAATTATCTAATGATTATCTAAAAACAAAAGAAAACAGAGACAAACTAATGGAAGAGTGGGTGTTATTAAGTTCTTAATTACCTGCTCCTTAACAATGCTAATATAGCAGCTACAGAAGAGGCAACATTTAATGATTCGCTACCTGTAAATTCATCTCTACAAATAGTTTTACCAGAATTAGAGAATGATGGAATAAATATCTTATTCTCTTTTCCTAAAATCTCCTCTAAAGATTTAGAAATTCCATTTGATTCGTTACCAAATAAAATTACTGTATTTGATTTGTCTTTATTAGTAAAGAATTTATTGTTTGAGATAGGAGAACCATCGAGGAAAGTACCAAACAAATTCCAATTATTCTCTCTAAATGTTATCAATTCATCTTTTAAAGAACTTGTATAAATAACAGGCAATCTAAATAAAGCCCCCATTGTAGATTGCACACATTTAGGATTATAAAGTTCAACGCAATCTTCAGAGGCGAGAACTGCACTTACCCCAAACCACTCTGCTGTTCTAATAATAGTTCCAAAATTTCCTGGATCTTTAACATCATCTAATGCTATTACAATTTTATTTGAATAACTATTATTAAGAATATCGAGAGTTTTTAGTTCAAAATTAAATTGCTCTACAACAGCTAAAATTGGAGAAGGGGTAGATAGGGTAGAAATCTTTGACATTATCTCCTCTCCAATATCTTCTATTTTAACAATTTGGTGAACCTTAAATTTAGAATTAAGAGCTTCATTAACGAGTTTTTCACCCTCTACGATAAACATAGAGTGTTCTCTCCTATATTTCTTTTCTTTTAGAGAACGAATAAATTTTATTTGATTATTTGATAGTTTCAAAACTGATAGTTATTAGTAACCAAGTATTTTTAACATACTCTTATAAGATTGCTCTTTACTAAAGAGTTTTGTAAAATACTCTCCATTCTCATCTTTATCTATTATAACATGTTTAGGGGCAGGAATTAGGCAATGCTGAATACCTCCATATCCTGAGATAGATTCTTGATATGCTCCGGTGTGGAAGAAACCTATATATAGAGGTTCTTTATCCTCTTTTCCGTTTACGGTTGGTAAGAAAATAGCATTTGCGTGTGCTTCTGCATTATAGTAATCCTCTGAATCACAAGTTAAACCACCTAAGAATACTCGTTGATATTGTTCGTCCCATTTATTTATCGGGAGAAGTATAAATCTTTTCTTAATACCCCAAATGTCGGGCAAAGTGGTCATAAAAGAGCTGTCGATCATATACCATCTCTCTCTATCATTTTGTTGTTTTACATCTAATATCTGATATATTGTTGCACCACTTTCTCCAACTGTAAAACTGCCAAACTCTGTATAGATATTTGGTTCTGGTACACCCCTTTGAGTACAAATGTTTTTAATTTGAGAGATTATCTCTTCTGTCATATATTCATACTCATAGTCTTGAACTAAAGAACTTTTGATAGGGAAACCACCACCAATATTTAGAGAATCTAAATCGGGATTAATTTTCTTTAAATCGCAATATACATTTACACATTTACTTAACTCATTCCAATAGTAGGCATTATCGTGTATCCCGGTGTTAATAAAGAAGTGCAACATGTGCAACTTAAACTTTTTACTTTTAGCTATTCTCTCTTTATAAAATGGAATTATATCTGAGTATCTTATCCCTAATCTCGATGTGTAAAATTCAAATTTAGGTTCTTCTTCAGAAGCGATTCTTATACCTATACTACACTCATTCTTTATTAAACTCTCTAAATCGTCTAACTCCTTTTTATTATCTAAAACAGGAATGATATTTTTCCACCCCAAGTTGCACTTGTTGGCAATATTTTCTATGTATATATCTTTCTTAAAACCATTACAAACAATGTGCATATCATCTTTAATTAGACCTTCCTCTGCAAGGGCATCTATTATGTTAAAATCAAATGCTGATGATGTTTCAAGGTATATATCGTTTCTTAATGCTTCTTGTAAAACAAAAGAAAAATGGGAACTTTTAGTACAGTAACAATAGTTATAAGTACCTTTATAATCTACTTTTGCCATTGCGACATTAAACATTCTTTTTGCCCTCTGTATCTGGGTAGATATTTTAGGTAAATATGTTAGTTTTAAAGGTGTTCCATATTGTGCTATTATATCCATCATTGGTATATCATGGAATATAAGATTACCATTTTCTACCCTAAACTCATCTTGTGGCCAATCAAAAGATTGTTCAACTAAGTTAATGTACTTGTTTTTCATATAAGCAATTTAGTTTAGTTACATTGTTAATTTTCAGACAGTCTAATTAATTTACATTTGATAATTGTCGCAAATATATTTAAAATAGATTATATTGCAATTAATTTCTAAGATTTTCTTAATTTTGCTGACAAATAATTAGAATTTACGTGAATAGGAATATATTATATATCTGTATTTTTATAATAGTTTCATCTCTTACAATTTCGTGTAGCTCTACAAAGGCTATCCCTGATGGAGATAGTATGCTTATTAAAAATAAGGTAATACTTGTTGATAAAAAAACGAGCTGCAAGGTCATCCAGTGGGATCTTCTCAGCATAGTGCTGTTCCAGGTATTCCTTCACCTCGGCCACACTGGTTTTCTTTAGCGCCCACTTGCT
>CAMNNS010000058.1 GCA_946545765.1 uncultured Bacteroidales bacterium
TAATTGATGAAAGCCATGTAACCATACCACAAATCAGAGCTATGAGTGGTGGCGATAGATCTCGTAAACAAACACTTATAGAGTACGGTTTTAGACTACCCGCTGCAGCAGATAACAGACCTTTAAAATTTGACGAATTTCAAAGTTTAACAAATCAGACAATTTATGTTAGTGCCACACCTGCAGATTTTGAATTAGAAGAATCGGGTGGAGAAATTGTGGAACAAGTTGTTAGACCTACAGGATTATTAGATCCTCCTATTAGTGTCAGAAGTACCAAAAATCAAATCGATGACCTTTTAGAGGAGATACAAAAGAGGGTAGAAAAAGATGAAAGAGTTCTTGTTACAACTCTAACCAAAAGAATGGCAGAAGAGTTAGATAAATACCTTGCAAAAGCTGGTATTAGAGCGAGATATATCCATTCAGATGTAGATACTATGGAGCGTATAGAGATTATAGAAGATTTTCAGATAGGGAGATTTGATGTTCTTGTTGGAGTTAATCTACTTAGAGAGGGATTAGACCTACCTCAAGTCTCACTTGTGGCAATTTTAGATGCTGATAAAGAGGGGTTTTTAAGAAGCACTACTGCACTGACACAAACTGCTGGAAGAGCAGCGAGAAATATTAACGGTGAAGTTATTATGTATGCCGACACTATAACTAAAAGTATGAAAGAGACTATTGATGAGACGGAAAGAAGGAGAGAAAAACAGAAAAATTACAACAAAAAGAATAATATAACACCTACACAAGTAAATAAAATAGAAAGAAATGTACTTGGTAGAGATAAAATATTGAGAGATTCATCTGCACATATAGTTTTAGAGAATATCAGTAAAGACCCTATCATATCATCAATGGATAATAATCAATTAGATAAAGCAATAGAAGGGGCAAGGATAAAAATGGAGCAAGCAGCAAAAGAACTTGATTTTGTAAATGCTGCAAGATATAGAGATGAAATGTTTGCATTAGAGAGATTAAAAAATAGCGGGCAAAAAAAGTAAAACAATAACTGCAACACCTAAAAGCATTGCAGTTATAAATATCTGTCTATAAATTATATATACTAATCAACTTTTGTAATTAAAACCTCTTGATCCTTTGAAAATACGCAAATCACAGGACGGTGATCAGAGGCAACAGATTCTGCCTGAACCCAAGTTAATAATTCTAACTTTTTTCTTTTTAATTTATTAATCAATTTATCTGCAGATTTATTCTTGTATAGTAGTATGTAATCTAATATTCTATTTGGTTTATCTGCTGGGAATGTGTACATTAAAGATTTAGACAACCATTCAAAATTTCTTGAAAGATTAAAAAGAGGGCGAGAGTTTGGGAGGTCGTTCAAATCTCCCAACAAAAAGAAGAGTTTATCTTTTCCGCTAAAGATTTTTTTACCATCTGCTCTAAACTCATCACCAACTATTTGATTTACAATCTTCTCTATTTCATACGATGCTTCAGCTCTACTTACCGAATCTAAAGGAAGATGACACGAGGCTATATAGCAATTATCAAACTCTGCAACTAAAAGTGCCCTTGGTTCTTCGCCACTTGGAAGGGTGAAGTTAAAATGTGCTAAAGGTTTCTTTTTAGAGATTATAGCATTTCCAAATTTACCGCCATTATAGTTAAAAGTTGGACCAAATAGAAACTCTCTCTTACCAACTAATTTTGCTATATGTTCGGCAACATTGATTTCTCCACTCCTCACAGTGCAGCTATCTACTTCTTGAAGAGCAACAAAATCTGCATCTACAAAAGATATTTCGCGTGCAATTCTTTCATAATCTATTTTATTATCCATCCCTTTTCCATGGTGGATATTATATGTCATCAATATAGTATTAGCATCTTTGATATTAGAGTGAACCTTAAGTTTTTGCCCATTTGAATATATCGCAGAACATATGAAGAGTAGTAGTAAAACTAATCTACTGAATAATACTTTATTTCTCATAATTAAATATGTGTTAAAAATTTTTTCCATCTATACTCTCGCGACAACTCTTCGGGTGTTCCGGTAAAAACAACCTCTCCACCATTCTCCCCACTCGCTGGTCCTAAATCTATTATCCAATCTGCAGATTTAATAACATCTATATTGTGTTCAACAACTAAAATTGTATTACCAGCGTCTATTATAGCATTAAATGCATCTAACAATTTCTTTATATCGTTGAAATGCAAACCTGTTGTTGGCTCATCAAATATATAAAATTTTCCACCAACTTTTGAATCAGAACTTAAAAATTGAGCAAGCATAACCCTTTGGCTCTCACCCCCACTTAAAGTACTACTACTCTGCCCCAACTGAATATACCCTAACCCAACTTTTTGTAAAACTTCTAATCTTTTTGCAATCTTCTGAGCACTATTATCCTGATGAGAAGAGAAGAAATCTATCGCCTCATCTACAGACATATTTAGTATATCCAAGACATTCTTCCCTTTATATTTCACCTCTAATATATCTTGTTTGAACCTTTTACCCCCACACTCTTCGCACACCATTTTTACATCTGCCATAAATTGCATCGGGACAGTAATATACCCCTCTCCCAAACATATAGGGCATCTTCCTCCATCTACATTAAAAGAGAAAAAAGAGTTTCCATAACCATTTAATTTTGCATATGGCTGGTCTGATAATAATTTTCTTATTTCGTCATATATCTTTAAGTATGTAACAGGATTAGAGCGAGCAGATTTTCCCATAGGGTTTTGATCTATATACTCAACCCCATTAATTTTATTCAAATCACCACTAAGAGATTTGAAAGCTCCTTGTGATTTAGATAGAATTTGAAAATATTGGCACAGAGCGGGATATAAAACATCACCTACTAAAGAAGATTTTCCACTACCGCTCACACCTGTAACAACTGTAAGGGTATTTAATGGAAATTGAACATTTATATTTTTTAGATTGTTCTCCATTGCACCCTCTATTTTTATAGAGTTACTCCAATCCCTTACCTTACGAATAGTATCAACTTTTTTAACACCTGTTAAATAATCTACTGTTAGAGAACGATTTGTAGTGGATGTTTTTTCTGTTGGCGGCACTCCTTCATATACAATCTCTCCACCTTTTATACCTGCGTAAGGACCTATATCTATTAGATAATCTGCTGAACGAATTATATCTGCATCATGCTCAACTATAACAATTGTATTTCCTATATCTCTCAATTTTTTTATGACTGATATAAGTTTTTCTGTATCTGCTGGATGCAAACCTACACTCGGCTCATCTAATATATAAAGAGAACCAACTAAAGAACTACCCAAAGAACTGACTAAATTTATTCTTTGACTCTCACCTCCACTTAATGTATTAGATTTTCTACTAAGTGTCAAATACCCCAACCCAACATTTGCTACATATTCTAATCTTTGGACAATCTCTTTAAGTACCCTTTCTGCCACTTTTCTTTCATATACCGATAATTTAAGAGTCTTAAAAAAGTTCAATAAATCATCTACACTCATATCTAAAAGTTCTGATATTGAGTAATTAGCGATTTTAACATAAGAGACCTCTTTTTTTAATCTACTACCATTGCATGAAGGGCAAGTTGTTTTTCCTGAATATCTATGTAACAAATACTTATACTGTATTTTATGCTTCTTGCTATCTACCCATTTAAAGAAACTATTTATCCCTTGAAAATAGTCATTACCATCCCATAAAATCTTTTTTTGCTCTTTAGAAAGAGTTATATATGGCTTATGGATTGGAAAATCAAATTTGTAGGCATTATTTATCAGTTCATCTTTAAACATTCCCATAACTTTTCCCCGCCATGGAGCAACACAATCTTCATATACAGAGAGAGAAGGATTAGGAATCACCAGTTTTTCGCTAATTCCCTCTACACTTCCATATCCTCCACAAATAGTGCAAGCACCTATTGGATTGTTAAAACTGAACATCAGCTCTGTAGGCTCTTCAAATCTAATTCCATCTGCTTCAAAAAGGTTAGAGAAATTTTTTATCTCTACCCGTTCGCCACCCTCTTTTTGAACCCCTATAGTAAGATAACCCTCACCTTGAGAAAAGGCAGACTCTAAAGAGCTTCTCAACTCCGATATATCTAAGTCTGAATTGAGAATGTATCGCGATAGAAGTATATAAGCAGATTCTAAAAAACTTTTCTCTCCCGTTTTTAAAAAATCATCTATTTTTATTATCTCCCCTTTTCCTTTTGTTATTAAAAAAAGTCTTGAGTATCCCGATTGCTTTAAAGTTAAAAGCTTGGGAATGACATCATTAGAGATATTAAATTTAAGAGCCACCAAGATGTATATCTTTGTATTATTCTCAAATTTGGAGATATATGAAATTATATCTTCTGTAGTATGACGCTTAACCTCTTCCCCACTAATAGGGGAATAGGTTTTACCTATTTTAGCATATAAAGTTCTTAAATAGTCATAAATCTCTGTTGTAGTACCAACAGTAGAGCGTGGATTTCTTGTACTTGTTCGCTGCTGAATAGCAACTGCTGGCGGTATCCCTGCTATTTTATCAACATCTGGCTTTGTCATTCTGCCAAGAAACTGACGGGCAAAAGATGATAAACTCTCTGCAAAGCGTCTTTGACCCTCTGCATATAAAGTATCAAATGCTAAAGAAGATTTTCCACTACCACTAACACCTGTAACAACGGTTAATTTATTACGGGGAATTTTTAAAGATATATCTTTTAGGTTATTAACCCTTGCACCAACAATTGTTATATATTCTTGTTTTGCCATAATGCTACAAGAAAATTATTCTGCCTCTTTTAATCTCTCCGCATTCTCCGCTATTTGTAGTTGATCTATTACCTCCTGTATCTCTCCATCCATGAAAACGGGCAAGTTATGAGTTGACCAATTTATTCTATGATCTGTAACTCTACTTTGAGGATAGTTGTAAGTTCTAATTTTTGCACTTCTATCTCCTGTAGATACCATCGTTTTTCTCTTAGATGATAGATTATCTAAGTATTTCTGATACTCCATATTATAGAGCCTTGTCCTTAATTCATTTAGGGCTTTCTCATAGTTCTTTAATTGATTTCTTTCATCCTGACACTGAACAACGATACCTGTAGGGATATGTGTTAAACGAATCGCTGAATATGTTGTATTGACCCCTTGACCTCCAGGACCAGAGGCACAGAATATATCCTTTCTTATATCTTTTTCATTAAGTTCAACATCAAACTCGCCCGCTTCTGGAAGAACTACAACAGAAGCTGCAGATGTGTGAACTCTACCTTGGGTTTCTGTTTGCGGAACTCTTTGAACTCTGTGAACGCCCGACTCGTATTTAAGTATTCCATAGACTCCCTCACCACTAACTGTACAAATAATCTCTTTATAACCTCCTGCTGTACCTGCAGCTTGACTTGTTACCTCAAGTTTCCACCCTCTTTTTTCTATAAATTTTGAGTACATTCTAAATAGGTCGCCCGCAAAAATCGCAGCTTCATCTCCCCCACTACCTCCTCTTATCTCTACAATAGCATTTTTCCCATCCTCTGGATCTGCAGGTATCAACAACAATTTAATCTCCTCCTCCATTTTAGGTAATTCCTCTTCCAATAACGCAATCTCTTCTCTTGCCATCTCTTTTAGCTCGTCATCTTTTTCGTTTACCATAAGATCTTTTGCGTTATCATAGTCTAAAACCATCTTTTTATATTTCTCCCCCGCTTTTACAATTGGCTCTAACTCTTTATAATCTTTATTGAGTTGAACAAATTTCTTCATATCTCCCATAACATCTGGATCTGAGAGTTGTTTCTCAATTTCTTGATATTTTATTTTAAGACCATCTATTTTTTCTATAAGTGAATTTGAATCGCTCATTATAATTTCGTATTTAATTTTTTATATATAATATACCTATAGCGTTATAAAATCAATTTAGCTTTTGTAATCTACTCAAATTTACAACTTTATATATCTTTAATCCAAACTCTTCTTTTCATATACAATTTATGTTTATAACTTTCCCACACTTTTATAGCATTATTGGTGTCTATTTGTGGGTTTGATATTGCAAATTTTAATCGTGCTTTCTTAAAATAAGAAGCTAATTTATAATGAAATATCGCTGACAAACCTTTAGATTCCCATTTAGGTGCAGAGCCTAATAACATCAAATCCACCGAATGAAATCTTATATATGCCAATAGGATAAATAACCAACCTATCGGGAAAAGTTTGCCCTTCGCCCTTATCAATGCACGAGAAAACGAAGGGGTAGATATTCCAAAGGCAGCTATCTCATTATCCTCATCTAATATTATACATGTAAGTTTTCTACGCAACAACTTAAAATAAATATCTGAAGCCTTTTTTTGTTCCTCTTTAGTAAATGGAATAAAATTATATACATTTTTGAAACTCTCATTATACACTTTAAAGAATTTCTCTTTTAGTTCTTCTTGCAAAAACTTATTCTTCCTTATCTCTCTTAAATCTAACTCCCTTAACGAATACCTTTTAAGCAATATTGCTGATAATCTTTTAAGTTTAGCAGGAGAACCTTGGGTAGCATCCATTTCGTATTGAACAAAGTCACACTCTTTTGTAAAACCCAACTGCTCTACGAAGCGAGGGTAGTAAGGGTAATTATATAAACAATTTACAGGTGGGATATTGTCATAACCCTCTATTAACATCCCTTGCCTACCAAGTGTATTGTAGGCTAAAGGGCCGTGAATCTGATTCATACCCTCTTCCTTGCCCCACTTCTCTACTACCTCAATTAGTGCTTTTGCAACCTCTATATCATTTATAAAATCAAACCAACCAAATCTTACCCTTTTAAGAGAATAAAGTTCGTTATAGCGTGGGTTAATTATACCTTGTATCCTACCAATAACTTTCCCATCTTCTGAATAAGCAAGCCAAAGTTTTCTTTTACAATAATTTAAAGCCGGGTCCTTTGTTAAGGACAACTTTTGGTCTTTATCTAAAGTAGGTACATAAACCTTACATTTTCTATAGAGCCTATTCTGAAATCTATAAAATAATTTTAGTTCTTTTTCGTTTCTAACCTCTTTAACTACAACATTCATAATTCAAATTCGTGTGAAACGCACAAAATTAATATTTATAACTTGAATCTACAAATGAAACCAATCAACTAACCAAAAACTAAGTTCAATTAGTAAATGCAACTTTCTACAGATTTTAATAGAAAAAGTATTTGCTTTTTTGTAAAAGATAATTATCTTTGCATTCCGATTTGAAATTGGTGCGTTAGTTCAGTTGGTTAGAATACATGCCTGTCACGCATGGGGTCACGAGTTCGAGTCTCGTACGCACCGCAAGCCTTTCCTTTGGAGAGGCTTTTTTATTTAAAACTTATCATGGTGAATAATAAGAGAGAACAAGAACTCGCTGCTTTTAACAAACTTCTTGATATTATGGATACTTTGAGAGAGAAGTGCCCGTGGGATAATAAGCAAACTATGGAATCTTTACGCCCTCAAACTATTGAAGAAACTTTTGAGCTCAGCGATGCTATTCTTAAAAATGATTTGCAGAATGTCTGTAAAGAATTGGGAGATCTACTTTTACATATTGTGTTTTATGCAAAGATAGGAAAAGAAATAGGTAAATTTAATATCGCAGATATTTGCAATAACCTGTGCGACAAATTAATATACAGACATCCACATATCTACGGTAAAATAAAAGTTAAGGACGAAAAAGAGGTAATAAATAATTGGGAACAGTTAAAAACTATTGAGAAAGGAGGAAATAAAACTGTTCTAAGTGGGGTACCAGAATCTCTACCAAGTATGATAAAAGCATATAGAATACAAGATAAGGCGAGAGCTGTTGGATTTGATTGGAAGAGGAAAGAGGATGTATGGGATAAAGTTTACGAAGAAGTTGGCGAGCTAAAAGAAGCATTACAAAATTATAATAACTCTAATTCTGACACAAATAAAAAACGAGCCGAAAATGAGTTAGGTGATTTTATATTTTCTGTAATTAATGCTGGTCGTCTGTACGATTTAAATCCAGACACAGCTCTTGAATCTACATGTTCAAAATTCAGAAGAAGATTTGATTATTTAGAAGCACAAACTCTTAAACAGGGGAAAAAAATAAAAGATTTGACATTAGAAGAGATGAATAGATTGTGGGATGAGATAAAAGAGTCTGAAAACGAATAATATGATAGAAAACAGTAATATAGAGAATTGGGAAGAAAGAACTCTATTACAAGTTGGAGAAGCAGGTCTGAAGAGACTCCATAACGCAAAGGTTGCTATTATAGGATTGGGTGGTGTAGGAGCATTTGCTGCAGAAATGATGTGTAGAGCTGGGATAAGAAGCTTTGTAATTGCAGATGCAGACACTTATAACGAAACTAATAAAAATCGCCAATTAGGGGCATTGAATTCTACTATAGGGAGAAAAAAAACTGAAATTATTTCTTTAAGAATGAAAGACATCAATCCCAAAATTGATATTACTATAATAGAAGAATATATAACTCAAGATAATATAGATGCACTATTATCAAACAAACCTATAGACTTTTTAGTTGATGCCATAGATACATTATCTCCAAAAATCTCTTTAATAAAATATTGTATTTTAAAAAAAATTCCCGTTGTATCATCTATGGGTGCAGGTGCAAAATATGATGCCACTAAAGTAAGGATTTCTGATATAGAGAAATCTTATAACTGTCCATTAGCCTATATGCTACGCAAAAGGTTGAGAAAGGAGGGGATACATAGTGGATTTAAAGTTGTCTTCTCAGAAGAATTACCAGATAAAAAAGCAATTATACCATTCCAAGAGAGAAATAAAAAAAGCAGGACAGGAACACTATCATATCTTCCGGCTGTATTCGGCTGTATCTGTGCACAAGCCACTA
>CAMNNS010000059.1 GCA_946545765.1 uncultured Bacteroidales bacterium
TCTAATAGATGTTGTTTAATGTACTATTTATAAAGGGATTAAATTATGGCAAAGAAAGAGAACAGAATTCAAGTTATTCTTGAATGTACAGAACAAAGAGAAAGTGGTGTTCCTGGTATGAGTAGGTACATTACAACAAAGAACAAAAAGAATACAACCCAACGCCTTGAACGTAAGAAGTACAATCCTTACCTAAAGAAGGTTACACTTCATAGAGAGGTTAAATAATTAAAAATTTTTTAGATTATGGCAAAGAAAGCGGTTGCAACATTCGCTGGTGATAAATCTCAAAATAAGAATGTTGTAAAATGTATCAAGATGGTCAGGTCTAAAAAGACAGGTTCATATTATTTTGAAGAAGCTATTGTTCCTATAGGACAAGAAAAAGAGTTTCTTGCAGGTAAAAAGAACTAATTTTTAGCAAAAGATCAAAAGAGATTCAGTGGGGTGACTAAAAGTTTTACTTTTTAGTTGCCCCATATTATTTTATCTTTCATGAACTAATTTTTTTTACTATCTTCTTTTAATTTGCTCTCTCTTTTTTTAAATTTGTAAGATTAAAATTTGTGTTATGGGTCTATTCTTTAAAAAGAAAAAAGAAACATCATCTCATTTAGATTTGGGACTTTCCAAGACAAGACATAACTTTTTTTCTAAAATAGCACGTGCTATTATGGGGAAAGTTGATGTCGATGAGGAAGTTATAGAGAATATAGAGGAAGCCTTAATATCTTCTGATGTAGGGGTAAACACAACTGGTAAAATTATAGACCTTCTACAAAAAAGAGTAGAGAGGGAAAAGGCACTTTCTACAGAAAAAATTATGGAAGCTTTAAAGGAGGAGATAGGTAAATTGTTATCTGCGTCGGTTGTCTCTGATGATGAATTTGTAGAGAATGCTTTTAAAGAGAATAGTAAAGTGTTTGATTTTGCTAAGAAACCGTATGTGATTATGGTGGTGGGAGTTAATGGGGTAGGAAAAACCACAACGATAGGTAAAATAGCTTCTCAATTAAAGAATAATGGTAAAAAAGTAATTATAGGGGCAGCAGATACATTTAGAGCTGCAGCTGTTCAGCAATTAGATGTTTGGGCAGAAAGGGCTGGGGTAGAAATAGTAAAACAACAAATGGGTTCAGACCCTGCTTCTGTTGCTTTTGATACTCTCAATTCTGCTGTTGCTAAAGGGGCAGATGTTGTACTAATAGATACTGCAGGGAGATTGCAGAATAAAAAAGGTTTAATGGATGAACTCTCTAAAATTAAGAGAGTTATGAGCAGAGTTGTTCCCGATGCACCTCACGATGTATTATTAGTTCTTGATGGCTCTACTGGGCAAAATGCTTTTGTTCAAGCTAAAGAATTCTCTAATGCTACACAAGTTACCTCTTTAGCTGTCACAAAGTTAGATGGTTCGGCAAGGGGTGGAGTTGTTATTGGTATAGTTGATGACCTAAAAATTCCTATTAAATTTATTGGAGTTGGCGAACAAGTAGATCAATTACAAATATTTAATAGTGCAGCTTTTGTAGATTCTTTATTTGAAAAATCGGAAATAGAAAATAACTAACAAATTTAAATAATATGGATATTACTTACAGTTGGTTAAAAGAGTATGTAAAATTTGATTTAGAGCCTTTAAAAGTGGCTCAAATACTCACAGATATTGGGTTGGAGGTTGAACATGTTAGAGAGGAAGAGGAGATACCAGGTGGGCTGGCTGGTGTTGTTGTGGCAGAAGTACTTGAGTGTGAGCCTCATCCTAATTCAGACCACTTGCATATTACAAAAGTTAATGATGGTACAGAAGAACCTCTACAGGTTGTGTGTGGTGCTCCAAATATAGCTAAAGGTCAGAAAGTTATGCTCGCAAGAGTAAATACTAAACTCAATATAAATCAAGAAGAGGTTAAAATTAAGAAATCAAAAATTAGGGGGGTAGAGTCGTTTGGAATGATATGTTCTGAAAGTGAGTTAGGTATTGGTTCTGACCATTCAGGCATTATGGTATTGAATGATGATGCTAAAATAGGTACACCTGCAAAAGATTATTTTGGTTTAAAATCGGAGATTATATATACAATAGGATTAACTCCTAATAGGGTAGATGCTTCCTCATTGATAGGGGTTGCAAGAGATTTAAGTGCATATCTTAAATTGAATAATTTGGGAGGAGAGTTAACTTATCCTTCTGTTTCTGAATTTAAAGATGGTATAGAGGGCGGAAACGGTGCAGAAGGTGCTATAGAGGTAGAGGTAGCTCAACCAGAAGCGGCTCCACGTTATAGCGGTGTAACTATACGGGACATTGAGGTTAAAGAATCTCCTGAATGGTTAAAGAAGAGGCTATTAGCCGTTGGCATGAGACCGATCAATAATATTGTAGATATTACAAATTTTGTCCTTTTAGAGACAGGTAATCCCTTACATGCTTTTGATGTTGATAAAATCAAAGGGGGTAAAATTATTGTAAATTATTGTTCAGAAGGTTCAAAGTTCACCACTTTAGATGGGGTAGAAAGGAGCTTATCTAATAAAGATTTAATGATATGTAACAGCGAGGAACCAATGTGTATTGCAGGCGTTTTTGGAGGTGAAAAGAGTGGTGTTAAAGAGGGGACAAAATCTATATTTTTAGAGAGTGCATATTTTAATCCGGTATCTATAAGAAAAACATCTAAAAGACACGCACTTAAAACAGAGGCTTCATTTAGATATGAAAGGGGATGCGATCCTTGTATGACCGATTATGCCTTAAAGAGAGCTGCTCTTTTAATCTGCGAACTTGCTGGTGGTAAGATAGTTGGTCAAAAGGTAGATATTATTTCGCAACCTATAGAAAAGAAGATCGTTGAATTAGATTACAACAGAATGGAGTCTTTAATAGGTTATCATATCGGGAGAGGGGTTATAAAAGAGATTTTGGGCTATTTAGAGATGGAATTTGTATCTGAAAATGAGAATGGATGTGTAGTAAAAGTACCTACTTATAGGGTAGATGTTTATAGAGAGTGCGATATTGTTGAGGATGTATTAAGAATATATGGTTATAATAATATTCCTCTTCCTGATAATATTAAATCTTCTGTAAATCCTTCTGTTAAACCAGATCCAGAGAAAATAAGAAGGTTGTTGTCTGAATATTTAGTAGCGAATGGATTTATGGAAATCATGAATAATTCTCTCACTAAGGCATCTTATTATGAGAACTTATCAACATATCGCAAAGAGAATACAGTAATGATTTGCAACCCTTTAAGTTCCGATTTGAATGCTATGAGACAAACTCTTCTTTTTGGTGCGCTGGAAGTGGTTGCTTATAATATAAATAGGCAAGTTTCTTCTCTTAAACTTTTTGAGTTTGGTAATGTTTATAATTATAAAGGGGAGGAAAATAATCAGGAGAAAGATTTTAAATATAATAATGAGGTTGTCCAGAGTAATTTACGAGCTTATAAAGAGAAAGGTAGAGTGATATTGATTATTTCGGGACAAAATCAAAAGAATTGGAGAGGAGAGGGTTTCAATCCCGATTACTTTGCCTTAAAAGGGTATATGGATTTAATCATGAAGCGTTTTGGTGTAGATGAGGGAGATTTGGATTATCAAGATGCACCGTCGGATTTATTCTCTGATGGGCTTTCTTATAGATTGAAAAGTAGTGGTAAAGAGTTATTTGTAATAGGTACTATCTCTCAAAAATTGTTAAAACAATTTGATATTAAACAGAAAGTTTATGTTGCAGAAATCAATTGGGATATACTCTTAAATAAGATAAAAAAGAACAAAGTTTTATTTACAGAACTACCTAAATATCCTGAGGTTAAGAGAGATTTGGCACTTCTATTAGATCATAAAGTATCATTTGCAGATATAAGAAATGTTGCATATTCTGTTGAGAAGAAATTACTTACCAACGTAGTTTTATTTGATGTATATACAGGAGATAAGATTCCACAAGATAAAAAGCAATATGCAATAAGTTTCTATCTGCAAGATTTAGATAAAACTTTGACAGATAAGGCGGTAGATTCTGTAATGCAAAAGCTCTTATCGGCTTTCAAAGAAAAATTTGGTGCAGAACTTAGATAAGCTATTTATTCTAAAGACATTATTAAATTATCAGATAGACTACTTGCCCCAATCCTGAACAGATTAGGTGTTAGCCACTCTTCTCCAAGTATCTCTTTTACAATGGTTAAATAGAGAATAGCATCATCTGTAGTAGAAATTCCACCTGCAGGTTTAAACCCTCTTTTTTCGCCGTTTATTTGGTAGAAATATTTTATACACTTACACATAACCAAAGCTGCAATAGGGGTTGCTGCTGGCTCTTGTTTTCCTGTAGATGTCTTAATAAAATCGGCACCACACTCTAATGAGAGCAAAGAGGCAATAGCTATTATCTCGATAGGATTTTTTCCCATCTTCTCACCCTCTTTATATAGTGCTCCACTCTCTAAAATAACCTTTAAAATTCTCCCTTTTGTAGCAGCTCTTAATCTTGTTAATTCTTCTTTTGTTCTTTCATAATCTTCTGATAAAAAGCTACTATGAGGTAAAACAATATCTATTTCTGTAGCTCCATTTTCTATTGCATGCTTACACTCTAATTCTTTAACATCTGTAAAGCTTTGAGACGAAGGGAAGCAGCCCGCTACAGTAGTTATCCCAACCCCCTTTTCTGTAAGATTCTCCTTAACTGTTTTTGCAAAGTTTGGGAATACGCAAATAGATGCAGGAAGTGGATAGTTAGGATATTTCTTTTTAAAAGAATTGACCTTATTAGTAAAATCAGCGATATATTTTTCGGTATCAGAAGTATGTAAAGAGGTTAGATCTATAAAGGATAAAGCTTTTAAAATATTATCCTTTGTCATATTAGTATATTTTTTAGAGATTATTGCTTCTAACTCTTTCTCAGTCTCATATATGTTTGCGTCAAAACCATATTTTTTAAGTAATGTATTCATAGTAGTTATATTTAGTGCAGTTATTAAATATGTTTCTTTTAAGTTTATTCTTGTTATTTCTATTCCAACTAATTAAAAAAGCTATTCTCTATTTTTACTGTCAATTATTATTGTAACAGGCCCATCGTTGATTAGTTCTATCTGCATATCGGCACCAAATACCCCTGTAGAAATTTCTCTCCCGAGGGCGATATTTAGGCTATCTACTAACTTATTGTAAATTGGGATAGATATTTCTGGTTTTGCTGCCTTAATGTATGATGGTCTATTTCCTTTTGCAGTTTGTGCCATAAGGGTAAATTGGCTCACAAGTAATATGTTCCCGTTAATATCTATAACAGATTTATTCATAACACCGTTTAAATCATCAAAAATTCTGAGGTTTACAATCTTCTTTGTAATCCACTCTATATCAGAATCTAAATCATTATCACAAACACCCACTAATACTACTAATCCCTCATCTATTTTGGAATATATTTTCTCCTCTATCTTTAAATTTGCATTTTTAACTCTTTGTATAACGACTCTCATTATTTTATTTCTTATCGCGATTAGATACTATTCATTTATTTGTATGTTAAAACCTTCATTTAAAAGTGGTTCTGCTATTTTTCTCATTTGCTCCCCACTAATTTTTTCTAAATTTTTAGCGGGTGTCTCTCTATCTAAAGAGTACATCATCACTTGTCTTGGTTTTAAGTACCTTACCAATTCAATCCATTTTATTACATGTTCTTGCTCTGTACAATCTATGTTTATCTCTTTCCCATCTTTCTCTATTTTGCCCTTTAAAAACATTGTCTGAAGAATAAAATTGCCATTAAATTTTTTTAAATTTTCTATTGTTTTATCTAAAGAGTAAGTTCCAGAAGGAATGTTAATTAAGTTTACAAAATTATTTAATGCTGAATCTATTTTAAGTATAGGATTATCCACCTTCATTAGTGCTTCTCTAATCTCTTTTTTGCCTATCATTGTAGAGTTAGAAAGGACAGATATTTTTGCTTTAGGAAAGAATTGATCTCTCAATTTTATTGTAATATCAACAATCTCTGCAAAGTGTGGATTTATTGTTGGTTCGCCATTCCCAGAAAATGTGATAGAATCTATCTTTCCACCTTGTGTGGCTATCTCTTTTAAACGCAAAGAGAGTTCTTTTTCTACTATCTCTTTAGTAGCGAGTTTATTATCTTCTTTATTCTCTTTATTCCAACCGCATTCACAATAGATACAATCAAAATTGCAAATTTTGCCGTATTTCGGTAACAAGTTAATTCCTAATGAATTGCCCAGTCTTCTACTATGAATAGGTCCTACAATTACAGAGTTGAATAATTTTGTTCCCATATGTTTATTCTTTATCTAATCTCTTTGAGATACTTTCGTTTGTAAATTTAAAATTCTCTAAATCTAAGTTTTCTATTAGTACTATTCCGGGTTTTTTCCCTTTGTCAAAACTCCCGATAATATCTTCTTTACCAATAACTTCTGCTCCATTTATTGTAGCCCATTTCAAGAGCTTCTCCATTCTAATTCCCTTAAAGTTATTTTGAATAGTGAACATCTCTTTAACCATATCTAAGACTTTGTTACTTGAGAGAGAATCTGTCCCGATACAAATTTTTAAATTATTCTTAATCATTAGTTCTAATGGAGGTAATTCTCTGTGAATAAAAATATTAGACAATGGGCATATTGTAAAAAATGGTGTTTTAAAACTCTCAATAGCGGCATCTATACTTAATTGATTTATAACAACATTATGTACTAAGTTTATTTTGCCATCTATCTTCTCTCTATTGCTACTCGCTCCATACTCTTTATTTAAAGAGTTGTAACACCTTTTAATAAAGTATATTAAAGCACTATTATCTCCTGTTGGTGGGGTAGATAAGCCCCTTTTTTTATAGTTTTCCCATAATGCTCCAGTACCTTTTACAATCATATCTTCTTCCTCTTGACTCTCTTGTGAGTGGAATGAGATATATCCCGATTTGAGCCCCTCTTTAACAGATAACTCTAACAACTTGGGGCTCATAGTATAGCACGAGTGCGGAGTTATACTTGCATCTATTCCTATCTCTAACGCACTATCTATAACTTTTTTACCACTTTCTATCACATCTTCTGCATCGGGAGTTTCTGAGCCAAAAAGTTCTACAAATGTCCTAAAATATATTTTTGAATCTTTTTTTAAAGCAAAACTTTCTGAGCAGTTGCTTATATCTGAAACGCCAACAACTCCTTGATTGTAAAGATTTTCTAATTGTTTTTCTATTGCTTTTATTCGGTTGTTATAATCTACACTCTCTCTTAAAGAATTGATCTGATTTATAAAGCCACTCATTCCTGTAGCTTCTTTAAAAAGACCTTTTAGATGAGATAGCTCTATGTGTGCGTGTCCGTTTATAAAGCCGGGTACAATTATCCCTTTATAAATTTCTCTATCTATATCCGAGCTATTATTCTCCCCTATCCCTATAACCTCACCATCTTGATTTAGCTCTACATATCCATTTTTAATAAATCTATACTCTCTACTCTTTTTATCAAAATTGGCAACATATTCTGCAGAATATCTTTTAATCATATAAATATCTATAAACCAATAGTATAATTAGACTATTTTTATTTTTTGTAATGTGTTTGTTTACTTTTTTCCAACTCTTCGTTTATGATATTGAGTATCTTCTCTTCCTCTTTACTATCTATATCATTTATTTCACCTTCATCTTTAAAAAGTCTATTATCTGTCTCATCTTCTTCATTCTTTATTGGAGTTTCATTATTCAAGAGCGAGTTTGTTTTAATAAGATTTGGATTAATTCCAGTTAAATAAATTAAATGATTCTTCTTTAACCCACTTACAAATTTTTTGTATTCTGTATAATGTACATTTTTGAAAATACAGTCATCATCATCTTCTTCGCTCTTTAACTCTACATATTTTAAAGGTGGAGTTATAAGATTATATTCATCAGATGTTACTTGTGAACTTAGTTCGTTATATTCTATCTTTATAATCTCAAAGGCTTTATCTATAATTTCGGGGTACTTGTTGTCTTGAGATAAATAGTACTCAACAGAACGATAATACTCTTCTAATGTACAACCATTTAATTCAAAAACAGCTTGATATAAAAGAGATGTGTCTGCTTGTTTGTTTATAGACTCGTATGTTTTAGCATATTGGTCTGCAAGGTAAATATCACTTATAACCTTAGCTAATTTATCGGGACTTAGTATCTTATCCTTATTGCATGATATAGTGGCAACAATGATTATTATGCTACTTATCGCGATACAGATATTTTTTATTTTATTATAAATTCTTTCCATCTATGCAAAGTTAAATAATATTGTTATTTTTGTAAAGATATAACGTATAAAATGAAGATAAAACCCCCTAAAATTATCAAAAAACTTTTTCCCTCTTTTATTTGGTCACTTCCAAATGATAAGGGTGAGGTTTATTTAACTTTTGATGATGGGCCAAGGCCAGAGGTTACCCCTTGGGTTTTAGATCAGTTAGATAAATGGGACGCAAAGGCTACTTTTTTTTGTATCGGGAAGAATGTAGAACTATTTCCAGAACTATTCCAAGAGATAATAAAAAGAGGGCATTCTGTTGGTAACCACTCGTATAGCCATATAAAAGGTTGGGGTATGAAAACAGGTGCTTATATTCGCGATGTAGATATTGCCGGAGATTTAATATCCTCTAATCTTTTTAGACCCCCTTATGCAAGGATAGGACCTAATCAAGCTAAAGTGTTGTCAGAGAGGTATCATCATATTTTATGGACAATTTTGTCTAAAGATTATAGTAGGAGAATTAGTGGTGAAGAGTGTGCTAAAAATGTTATTCCATATTTGGAAAGTGGTGATATTATAGCTTTTCACGA
>CAMNNS010000060.1 GCA_946545765.1 uncultured Bacteroidales bacterium
CGTTGCAAATTTAAGATTATTACCGATAATTTAGGTTATTATTAAATAATAATAATAAATTGAAGACTCAATTTGAATCTAAAATTTTATATTTCTTATTTTTGTCTTAAAATGTTTAGTATTTAGACTTATGAATTTTAGTATTAAAGAGATCGCAAGTGCTTTTATGGTGATGTTTGCCATAATAGATATAACAGGTTCTACTCCAATAATTTTAGATTTTAAAGCTAAAGGGAAGAAGATTGAGGCGGCGAAGGCGAGTATAGGGGCATTTATCCTCTTTATGGCTTTTTTATTTGCAGGAGAGAAAATGCTCGATTTATTTGAGGTTAGTTTAACTGAATTTGCTACTGCCGGTGCTTTAATTATTTTTGTTTTAGCACTTGAAATGATTCTTGGTATAGAGATATTCAAATATAATGATAGTCCTTCGGGAAGTCCAACTATAATACCTTTAATATTTCCTTTAATTGCAGGTGCTGGAGCTCTTACAACTATGCTCTCGATGCGTGCCGATTATCATATTGAGAATATTATTATTGCAGTGTTTCTCAATATCTTGGTGGTTTATGTTGTTTTGAGGTATATAGATAAAATAGAGAAGGCTTTAGGTAAAAGTACCATTTATGTTCTAAGAAAATTTTTTGGAATAATTCTTCTTGCAATGTCAGTTAAACTTTTTGCAACAAACATTGTTAAGATTCTAAACTAATTTTTATAAGTTCTATTTTAATCTAAACATATCTACATTGTTGGTTGTGTAATGCAATAAATCCTAACTTGGAATGTTATCTTTAACAGAAAAATTATTGGAGACTCTTAATAATAAGAGGCTTATTATGGATGGGGCAATGGGTAGTGAAATTTTTAGTAGCCTTAATTGCAACTACAAAACTTTTAATTACAAATACTGTGAACATTTAAATATTCATAACCCTGAACTGATAAAGTCTATTCATAAATCTTATTTAGAGGCTGGAGCAACCTTAATTAAATGCAACACCTTTAGTGGAGCCTCTTTGTTTTTAGATGAGTATATTTTAGAAAACTCTTTAGGTGGCACGGAAAAGCAGGAGGCTTATAGGGCAAATTTTGAAGGAGTTAAGATTGCTAAAGAGGTAGCACAAAAGTTTAGTTTAAACAAATCGGAGAAAATTATAATAGCAGGTATTATTTCTCTGCCATGGGGGCAAGAGATTCATAAAGAGGCACTTGAGTATGCTTTTCACTCTCAAATAAACTCTCTTTTAGATGGTGGAGCAGATCTCCTTTTTTTGGAGTCTTTATATGATTTAGAAAAGACCCTCCTACTCATAGATGTGATAGATAAAAATTTTTCTTCTATCCCAATAATGTTATCCTTTTCTCCACAACTCAAGAACGTAGATGGCTTGGAACAGTATTCCATATTTTCTGGTGAGAGTTTGAAAGATGCTTGCGATAAAATAATAACAAAGTATCCGTCACTTAATTATATCTCTTTTGGTCTTAACTGTTGTAGCTGCTCAACTTCTCTTATTAAACCTATTTTAGAATTAGAAAACTATTTAATACATAGGGGTTTAAAAAATATTTATATTTCTCTCCACCCAAGTGCTGGTATCCCTTCTATCTCAACAATTGCTACTTATCCCGATACGGTTAAGAAATTTATATCTAATTTTTCTAAAATAATTGAACGTTCTTCTAAGTTGAGGTTTATAGGGGGATGTTGTGGTACTAATCCCGATTATATTGCACAATTAATATCTTTTAACTCAATTCATTAAACTGTTAATAATAAGAATAATTTTATCTTATCTCTTTTGCCTTCATGCTGAATTATATAGTAGTGGTTGGCGTAGTCTTTCCTCTTTGCCCACTTTTTTAGTTTTGGCGGACATTTTGGATAATCTTTACAATTTGTTGCACCAACTTTTGGATGTTTTTATAACTGTGCACGATGAAGCTAAAAAGATTTATTGCATATTAAAGGGACATATAGCTGATTGAATGGAAAGATTTTCCATGTCGTAAATTGCTCCTGATTCGTGGTGCTCGCCAAGTGGGCAAGTCCATTGCTATCAGAGAACTTGGCAAACAGTTCCTTTATTTCGCATAACATAAAAAAGTAGATTTGTTATATAGTGTAAATCTTCGTAACTTTACAGCCAAGGGATAAATAATTTCCCCCTCACTTTGTATAAATGTTTTAAAGTTTTGATTTATGAAGTTTCTAAGGAAAATACTTAAATGTTTCTCTTTTACAGCTGCTCTTTTTGTTGTCCAAGCTTGTTATGGAGTATATAGTGACTATGAAGATTATGACGATGTATTAGAAAAAAATTTAACATTCAGAGTGTCAGATTCTGAGAATAATCCTATTGGTGGGGTGATAGTTAACCGGAAATTGATGTATAGCAACTGTAGTAATTGTTGGGAGATTGATACTACAAATAGTGATGGGATTGCTAAATTTACACTTATCCTTCTCAAAAATGAAGGTGTAATGTTCAGGTTTGACGGTAACAATTCTTATATCCCTAAAGATACTTTTATTACCAACTTTGAAAATGATTTTATAGAGATAAAACTCTCTAAAAAATAAAATATGATTTTTTTTAAGCTATTTAGGAGATTAGAAACTAAAATTCATCCTTTAAATTATCTTTTCTGGGAATGCACCACAAGGTGTTGCTTGAATTGCCGACATTGTGGGAGTGATTGCATATCTACAAGTGCTTATAAAGATATGCCTTTAGAAGATTTCTTAAAGGCTTTTGATTCAATACCAAAAAGAGAGATAGATAAAGATTTTATAGTTGTAATAACAGGGGGCGAGCCATTATTAAGACCAGATATAGAAGATATTGGGAATGCAATTAAAAGCAGAGGAGTTAAGTGGGGGATGGTATCTAATGGTTATTTGTACACTCCAGAAATTCATTCTAAACTTATATCTTCTGGAATGAGATTTTTAACTGTTAGTTTAGATGGTTTGGAATTAAATCATAATTGGATGAGAGGTGCTCAAGATAGTTTTAAAAGAGTTGTAAATACGATTGAATTTGTCTCAAAAGATCCAAGAATTTCCTTTGATGTGGTAACATGTGTGAATAAAAAGAATATAAGTGAATTAGAGCAGATTTACACTTTTTTAGATCAAAGAAATGTTAGAAGATGGAGAATTTTTACAATATCTCCAATTGGGAGGGCAAAGGACGATCCTAATATGCATCTTTCTAATAGTGAGTTTATATCGCTGATGCAATTCATAAAAAATAAAAGGGAATTTATAAATAAGGAGAGAAAGAAAAAGTTGAAAATGATGGATATAACTTATAGTTGTGAAGGGTATGTGGGTTCTTATGAAGAAAAAGTTAGAGAATCTCCTTTTTTCTGTAGGGCAGGGATTAATATCGCTTCTGTTTTGATAGATGGCTCTATTTGTGCTTGTCCTAACATAGACAGAAAAAGATTTTCTCAAGGTAATATTTATGTAGATAATTTTTACGATGTTTGGAGAGAAAGATATATTGAATACAGAGATAGAAAATGGACTAAAGAGAGTGAATGTAAAGGATGTAAAATGTGGAAAAAATGTTTAGGAAGTGGTCTTCATAATTGGCAACCAGAAGGATTTCTTTGCCATTATAAGAAGACAATTCGTAAATAATATATATTGTAAGCTTTTAAAATGTATATTTAATTCCAAATGAAAAGAAGTTATAAATATCTTAACTCACGACAATTAGTTCTATTATTGTTGATAGTGTTTTTTATTTCTGCTTGTAAAAATAAAGTAGATAAAGAGTCATATTTTGTAGTGGCATATATTAGTGGTGGAGAAGGGAAACCTTTACCTAATTTTGATTTATTTACCCATTTAAATTATGCTTTTGGAAAAGTAAATAGCACCTTTAACGGTGTTGAGATAGAGAATATTGAGAGATTCTCTCAGATTGCAAAACTCAAAATTGATTACAATGCTAAAAAAGGTAAAGAAGAGAAAAATTATGTAGATAGAAAAATGTTATTATCTATTGGTGGGTGGAGTAGTGGAGGATTTAGCGAAATGGTTTCAGATTCTTTAAAGAGAGCTTTATTTGTTCGTGATTGTAAAAAAATTGTTGAGAATTATCAGATAGATGGTATTGATTTAGATTGGGAGTACCCCTCAAGTGGTGTTGCCAATATATCGTCGGCATCTTCTGATATAGAAAACTTTACAAAGTTGGTAAAAGAATTGAGAAGTGCATTAGGAGAAGAAAAATTGCTTACCATAGCAACCATAGCATCTGCTCGTTTTATAGATTTTGCCTTGGTTGATGAGCATATAGATTTTTATAATATTATGTCGTATGATATGGCAGTTGCTCCATATCATCACTCCCCTCTTCATAGATTTGATTTATCTTTAGATAGTTTAGTTTCTATCACGAGAGGATTATTAGAAAATAAAGAAATATATGAGGGTTTGTTCTATCCCGATTCTGCTATCTCTCAGGAATATAATCTAATATATAGATCTCCTATTTTTAATGCGTTATCTCTGCAAAATACTACTCTTTTAGAAGGGTTGGATAAAAATTTTGCAAATATGAAACATGCAATTACTGCGGGTCAGATAACAGCAGATGAGGCTGTAGCTTTGCATATTATTCAGGGGTTGCCAAAAAATAAGCTAAACTTGGGTATCCCATTTTATGGTAAAGGGAGCAGAGAGAATTGGGAAACTGCACAATGGGATAGTATAGCAAAAGTGCCATATATGGCAGATGAAAAGGGTGTTTTACAGTTTGGTTTTGAGGACGAGAAATCTATAAAATATAAATGTGATTTTATAAAGAAAGAGAGTTTGTTAGGGGGTATGTATTGGGAGTATAGTATAGATACACTTTTTGTTAAGATTGTGGCAAATAATTTACTTATACCTCACACTTATCGTTGATTATGGGAAAAAAATAAGTCTTGCTACTACAAGATATATTGTTAATAGTATAGGGGTTGAGCGTGAGTTTAATAGATGATATTTTTTAGAGATTGCTCAAGAAGAAGTGTAAATGACTTATTTATAGAATAGTAGCAAGTTGTTTATCTTGCTGATAGGATAAGGATATTAAAAAAGAAAAGTTAATAAAATTTTTAAAATGAAAAGAACAATTTTTTTTATTCTATTCTCTTTTGTACTGTTTAATTGGAATAGTATTGTTGCACAGGAGAATAACAATGAAGAGTGTACAAGTATAATGGTAGGAAGATTAGCCTCTAAAGATGGCTCTGTTATTACTTCACATACTTGCGATGGTATTTCCCATACATGGGTATCTATGGAACCTGCAGCAAAACACAAAAAAGGAGAGATGCAGAAAATTTACAGAGGGACAAGATGGACAAAATTTAAAGGGGATACTACTGGTGTTAAATATGTTGGTGAAATACCCGAGGTTGAATATACTTACGGATATGTTAATACAGGTTACCCAAGTATGAATGAAAAACAGGTGGCTATTGGTGAAACTACTTTTGGTGGTCCTGATACTTTAGTGAATAAAGATGCCATGTTTATGATTGAGGATTTAGCGAGATTGGCACTTCAAAGATGTGATAATGCTCGCGATGCTGTTATCGTAATGGGTTCTTTAGCAGAAAAATATGGATATGCAGATGGTGGAGAATGTTTGACTGTAGCAGATAAAAATGAGGTGTGGCAATTTGAGATTTTAGGTTGCGGAAAAGATAAAATAGGGGCAATATGGGCAGCCCAAAGGGTTCCTGATGACCATATCGCGATTTCTGCAAATATTCCCCGTATCGGGAGATTATTAAGAGAGGATAAGAAAAACTTTTTATGCTCTGATAATATAGAGGATGTGGCAAAGCAATATAATCTTTGGGACGGTAAAGGAGATTTTATCTTTTGGAAAGCCTTTAACGCCTCTTATGCTAAGGGTAAAAACTTTAGTGTAAGAGAGTTTTTTGTTTTAAGCTCATTAGCCCCATCTTTAAATTTATCTTATGATATGGCAGAGCTACCTTTTTCTGTTAAGCCAGAAGAAAAGGTTGATGTAAGAAAAGTTATGGAGTTTTTCCGTAGTACTTATGAAGGGACAGAGTTTGATATGTGCCAAAATGTAAAAGTTGAGACTCAAGGTAAAGGTGAGGAGGTTAAGAAGAAAATAGTAAGTCCGGTGGCTAATCCTTGGCTTACAGCTGATACAAGAAATATGTTGAATACAATAGCCCCAGGAACGATAGAATTTACTAGAACTTTGGCTGTTGCTTGGTGTTCGTATTCTACTGTTATTCAACTTAGAAATTGGCTCCCCGATGCAGTAGGTGGAATATGTTGGTACGCTCCCGATAATCCAGGTGAAAGCCCTCGTATTCCAATTTTTGCAGGGAATACATCTTTGCCCGAAGCATTTAATTTTTGTGGCCAAAAACAATATAAAGAAGATTGTATATTGTGGCAATTTAGAAGGGCTAACAGACTTGCAACAGTTGCTTGGCAAAAATCTAAAGAGAGGATAAATGAGTCTATATTAAAAATTGAGAAACTTGCTTTTGAAGGTTTAGATGAATTAAATTCCACTCCCGATGCCGAACATCTAAATGCCTATACTAAAAAGATTTATGAAGCGGCGGCAGCAACTTGGAAAGAACTTGAAAGTGAATTTTGGATGAAATATGGTAGAGGTTTTTAAAAAATTAGAGCGATAGAAATATCGCTCTAATTTTTAATCTATACTTTAATAAGATTTTATTTGTTTATAAATTACCTTATTAATTTTTCTGCTGTGTGTGTTAAATATTTTGCCCCATTTTCAAGTGGAATAGTCACCTCTGGAAGTCCAAACACATAAGGACAAATTTCATATTGTTGGTAAATAAATTTTATCCCATCATTTGTTATATATGGTGGGTAATATGGCAGAGCGATACTATATTCAGAAACTTTCTCTTTCCAACAAACATCAAGGATATTATTATCTGCACCAAAATATTGAGCAAGTCCATCTTTTAATGCCTCTTCTATCCTTTTTCCATTTAGCATATCGTGACCAAATTTTCTACCATCAGTTTTTCTAAAAGTGCAACCATATATAGTTGTGGTACCATGAGCCCCTCCAAGATAGATACTCTCTTCTATTTCGTATGTTACACAATGTTGATTATCAAAAATTTTCTTAATAATCATAGAGAAAGATTTAGGGAGAACAATATTACCCTCTTCTTTTTGTTCAAAATCTTTACTAATATTCTTCCCGTAATATGAAAGAAGATTATTACCATCGCTGAGCTCTGTCTCATAGAAGATAGTTGAATCTCTCCCCTCTTCATAAAAGAAGTTTGAAATCTGTTCGTTAATCCACTCTTGAATTGCTAATGATAGTTGAGAATTGCCACTTGGATAATCTACAATAAAATCTACAGTTTGTGGCATCGCCTCATCAAATAAATTCTCTTCATTGCCTTTTATATAGGCAGTGTCGTGATACTCTAAGGTGATGAACTTTAGTTCTTTAGTATTAGAGGTTGATTTTGTCTCCTTGCAGCCGCTTAAAAGCAAAACCGACAATAGAAGAAATACAAGTGAGTGAGTAAAAATTCTTTTCATTATACAAATGTTAATATGTTACAAATTAAAATAGACTTATTATCTTAGTTTTTCAAGGTGTTCGTATGCAATTTTTATCTCTTGTTTTGCCAAACTATCTGTTTCATTTGTGTATGCTGCTCGAACATCGTTGATATATTTAAGATAGTGTGTATTGGAGATATATTTCGCAGCTCTTGCTCTTACCTTTGCCTCCTTATCATATAATAACCCTTGTATCCATCTTTTAGCATCCCATGAAAAATGGCTTTCTAACCAATTTAGTGCCTCTATTTTTTCTTCACCCTCACCATATAAAAGTACCTGATATATTTCAGATTCTTTTTTAAGATCTTTAATGCTCATAAGTATCTCTTTGTTAGCTAACTTATGGTCTTGAACAATATCGGGATTTTTAAATGTTTGTATCAGTTCAAATCTATCTTCTAAACACCATCTTACCATTCTTGGTATCATCCACATTTTCCCAGGTGTTGCCTCGGGGTGTGCAATAACAGAGATAACTCTACCTTTGCCAAAAGTGTTCCCTATACAGAAAGGTCTGTTATTGGTCATATTAGAAGGGGCATTTCCCTCCTCATGCACATCGCTGAGCATGGTAGCAAACTCTATATAAGTTATTGTATCATTATCAGAAGGGACAAAAACAGGCCCTTCATAGTACATGCAGTATAAGGTGTCTATAGAACTATACTCTGGAAAAAGTTTTTTCCCTTCCTCTGTTAAAGAGAAAGCACTAATTCCATGCCCTCTATTATCGTGTTCAATATCAATGGCTTTTGCTCCATTTATTTTTATGCATGAATAGTTAGGTGTGTTAGAAAATAGATAAGCACCTGCACATATGCCAACCGCACCCCCACCATCAGCGATAAATTGTTTTATTTTGTCTATATTTTCTTCTCCAAGATTTAAATATTGTCTGCTCCCGCCACCACCAGGAATGATAATAGCATCTAAAGAATCTAAGACCTTATTGGCTATATCAGAAGAGGTTATAGCTCTAACTTCCATTTGAGAATCTAATTTACACGCCTCTATGGTTTCCCAAATACAGGTTTGTGCTCCACCATGCCCATCAAAAACTCCAACTCTAATCTTAGCATTGTTCTCTCCTTTATTATTAGCGTTATTATCTTGACTATTACAATTTGCAGTGAATAAGATTATTGCTAATAAAATTA
>CAMNNS010000061.1 GCA_946545765.1 uncultured Bacteroidales bacterium
ATGCTAATAATATTAGTTTTAAAAATGTTTGTTCAGGACTCTATTTTACTGTAACAAATAACAATGTAAGTTCTGTAATTATAAGAAGCAATGATGGAACACCATTAGCTGGTGATATAACTATAGATGTAACTACTCTCCCTAAACCTACTTGTACTGTCGTAAAAGGCTATAGTGAGGTAGCTGTAAATGCGCCTGCCGGAAAACATTTTACACCAGGAGTACGTTATTATGTGGTAACTCTTCCAGGAACTCATACTCAAGGGATTACAATGGAAGCGTGGACTTCTGATAAATATGGCAAAAGGGGAACAAGCAATAAGATTGTGTTTGAACGTTCTATTATGAACAAAGCTCTTTCTTTTGAAAATGGAATCTCTTTTATTAATACTCCCGGAGAGGGCAAAGATTTATCTACAGAAGATGTGCAAGGGTTTGTTATTCCAAGAACAACAGCAAATTGTTATATAGTTAAAAAGGCGGGTGACTATAAATTCCCAGTAGTTTATGGTAACGCACTAAATGGTGTAACTAAGTTTAGTGCATTCACCTCAGATGCTGAGCCAAACTCAAACATCCTTTCCAATTTTACAGATCATCAAGGAGGAGAGATTAAACAACCTTGGGTTTCTATGGCTCATAAGATAAGTAGAGCAGAATTAGTATGGCAAGATGTCAGTGGACTGATAAGCAATATACAACTCACTGGTACTCCTAACACTAAAGAGGAAAAATATGTAACCTTTAAAATAAATACCTTTGCTATAGGCAATGCATTAATTGCGGTTTACGATGACCAAAATAATATAGCATGGAGTTGGCATATATGGTGTTATAATGGAGACCTTACTCCTATAAATGTTAAAAACCATACAAATTATGGTGGAAGAACATATAGTTTTATGCCAGTAAATCTTGGTTGGGATAACACAAGTAGCACTTTTTACCAGTGGGGGAGAAAAGACCCTTTTGTGCCAGGTAATGGAATTGACTCAGAAAACAAAACATGGTATAATGCTACTGGTACCAGCAGTAATAAAGTACAAGGGATAGTATCTAGTACTAAAGGAGTGCAACATATAGCACAGACTATTTCAAATCCTAATGTGTATTATACCACGGAACCACAAGCAACAACAGAATATGAATATAACAACGGACCATTCACAAATCTTTGGTCTGCCAATGAAACCACTATAACAGTAAACGGCAACAAGGTTGTTAAGACTATTTATGACCCTTCTCCAGTAGGTTATTGCTTGCCTCCTTCAGATGCTTATACAGGTTTCACTAAAACTGGTGGATATGGCAAACCAGACCTTTGGAATTATGATGATTCTTCTTCTGATAAGAAAAAGATTACATTCTATGCAGGGGGTTGGAAAACATCGCCTACCATCTCCTTCTTTGCTCTTGGTTGGCGTAGTCCCTCCAAAAACACAAATATTACTGTATCTAGTGCATCTCATACCCCTAATCCTTATGGTAGATATTGGCAAGCTGTTGCTTCTAACCATATAGAGGGTAGATATCTATACTTTTGTAACGGTCCCGGAAACGATCAGGGCGTAACTCCTAATAACCCTACTCAGGTTTCAAACAATCGTAATCGTCTTTACGGATTTTCTGTTCGTTCTGTTAAAGAAGACTCACCCGCATGGATTGAGGATTAATTAGAATCTAAATTCTAAACCAAAATTAACAGCAAATCTATGGGGAGACTTAATTTTCTCTCCATGGATTGTTTTGTTTCTATGGGTCATTCTCCAAAACAAATCAACCCTTATAACTCGTAGGATATTAGAGACTCCTACTCCCATTTCTATATATGGTTTACTTAAAGAACTCATTCCCTCGGGGAATAATATTGGAGCTCTTAATTCACTTAAATCTAATCTCCTTTCAACTAAACCATTACTTTGAGGAATGTATCTATATTCTATGTTATCTGTTATCCCGTTGTTCTTTTTAGAAAGCGTACCATATCCCATTTTAAAAGTAAAAATTTCTCTCCACTGCAATCTTCTCATAATAGGTATTTTACCCAAGAAAAAACCTTTAAAGTTATGCTCCCAAAATAATGTTGCCCAACTATCAGAGGCAAATTCGTAAAAGTCCATACAAGCAAATGCACTCTTATCAAAGAAATATGTTCCGTTCCCTTCGTGCAATTTTAAAAATGGGTACGGAACTTTGCCAAATATTTTTCCTCCAGATAATTTAAAATAAGATGTTCCTGCAGGGGGAAGATGTAATTTATAATCTATATTAGCCTCTGCTCTAAAATAGCTATAATCGTTGCGAGAAATTCCATTAACAGAAGCTATTAAATCTAACGATATTACAGGATATTTACCATTAACATAATATTTATCAAAAGCCCCTCGGGTTATTGTCTCTTTCCAAGAGATTCGTGCTTGATAATGAAGTTGATTAGATGCCACAGAGTTCACCTTTATGCTATCTTTTGTGAACATCGGGACATATCTATTAGAATAAATCCTTTCACTCTCAATAGCTATTGCATTATCAAAGTTTTCTCTCCATTCATGTTGATAAGAGATAGAAAATTTTGAGACAGGACTTAATCTTTGACTATTTACTTTGCTCAAAATGGAGCTAAAAATATTTCCGTCTGTGAGTGCATTTGCCCCTTTACCCAACTGTAATACATCATATTTCGCCTCAACAGATAATTTCTTGGTAGGATGATTATTAAACATCCACTCCAACTTTGCACCACCTTTTATTTTTTTATCTTTTGTCCCATACGCAGCGTACAAATTTAACCTGTATTTTTTACTAAAGTCATTAGTGGTTCTACCTCCTAATTGAAATCTTGCCCCTTCTAAATTATTAAAACTAAAGAGTTTAAAATATGGTCCTATTCCAAAATACTTTGTATTATAATACCCATTAACAAAAGTACTTACTATTGTATAAAGATCTCTGTATAGAGGGACATTCTTTATAGAATCAACCATTTTATAAATATTGCTCTCTTTTTGGCTTAAGGGGTAAGGTCTTGCATTTTTCCAATAACTCTCATCTTGTTCAAATCCCTCTTTTTCAAATGTAACTTGAGAGAGAGTATTAGCAAGTTTCTTAGGCATTTTAGTATCAAAACGGGGGTTTAAATAATTTACCTGTTTGTGTCCTAAAAAACTGATTAGATTAGAACTGTCTGCCATAGTTATAGAAAAATCCGCATATAATTTATCTTGTTTATAAAACCATACACTATCATCAACTTTTTGAAACTCAGATTCTAAAGCCAAGCCTCTTATCCAATTAACATTAGCCCCTTTCTTCAGAGTTGCCTTTATACTTTTGATAGCATAATCTTTTGCATCAATTCTCATTTCGCCATCAAAAGCAGGAGAAGAGATAAATTTTGCAGGATGAAATCTTATTAGGTAGGTCTTTCTCCCATCTACTTGCAAACTATCAATAAGATAATAATCATAAAAAACATTTGCACTGCCAACGGGCGAAGGAATTTTTACATCAAAAATGCTTATAAAATCATCATAAAAGTTTATTTTAACATGCATATTACCCGTAAACTGAGCAAATTGAAACTCATCCTCTACTCCAGAAATTCTACTTGCCTCAATAACTTCCCTTTCTATAGCAGGATTTTTTTGATGATATATATGAGAACGGGATTCAGAAATCATTATAGGCAGATAAGACTGCCCACTTATAACTGAGGTGTCTATATAATCTAAAACAAATCCAAAATTCTTTCTTAAAAGCCTGTTTTTTAATCTTTTATCGGCATTACTTATGTCTAACTCCATTTTATTATAAACCTCACAATCATATCTGTCTTGTTGTTGTGGATCATTAAATATTTTTGCTGATTCTATTTTTTTAAGAATGCTTCTTGTATATCTGTTATCTGGTTTTATAACAATTTGAGAAAGAAAATTCTCTTGTATTTTTAGTTTAAAGGATATTTGATTAAACGCCCCACGATTTATTATAATTGACTGAGGCTCATAGCCCATCATCTCTGCAATAAGTTCAGATACAGTTGTATCTCTTGTTTCAAGGGAGAAATATCCCTCCATATCGGCAGAAACCCCTATTGTTGTCCCCTTAAAATAGACATTTGCCAAAGGAATACCCTCTCCTGTACTCTCTTCAATAACCCTACCTTTGATTTTTGTGGTTTGAGCATACAAGCCAACAACGCAAATATTTACACTTATCGCGATAAGAAAAGAACAAAATATTTTTAGAATTTTTTTCAAAATAAGCTCCCTTAGTTATTGAATATGCCAGCTGCTAACTCCACATTTAGCTCCTTTGTTGGGGTTTTATAAATTGTGTAGTTTCCATTTTTCTCTATAAGTTTCATAAGACAAAGAGTATAATCCTTTTTGCTATAAGAGAGTTCTATTTTAACCCATCCTCCCTTTACTTGCTGACCTACAGAAAGTTCAAAGGTATGATAATCTGCTCCTGGTATTGTGTTTACTGTTGCTGAATTAATCTCTGCCGCCTTTTTTATCTCTCCGCCAATACAATAAATTAAGGTCCACTTTAGCCTTTTCATCATAGCATCTGTTCTTGTTGAGTAGGTTGAGCGAGCACTTTTATCTATAAGAACCAATTTATCATTACTAATCAATAATTGTTCGCCTTGAGGGTGAGAGTACTGCATATTAAGCTCATCTGTTGCCCTATTAAAATATAGAGTACCTTTTTTAATCATTTCTCTTTTTACCCCTTTCATTTTCTTTTCTTGGGTAAAAGGAGATATAATTGTTTTATACTCCGCATTAGCTACTGCAATCTTCTTAATTATCTGTTCTTTATCTTGCCCTTTTGCATAAGGCATACTTATAGACACTAACGCAAAAGTTGCAAGCAATAATATAACTTTTTGTTTCATAATTTAAATATTTATAAATGTGGTTAGTCTTTCAAAAAAGATACCACTTTTTCTCTTCCCACAATGGCCGAACAGGTTAGTAATGATGTCATTGATACGCCTAAAACACCATGGAGATTTAGATTCTGTCCAGTAAAATATAGATTTGATATTGGTGACTTAGGAGCAATAAGTGTCTGTAAGGAGTTGTTGCAATCTTTCCTTATACCATAGGCCGTTCCTCTTATTGCACCTGTATAATTCCTATATGTTAGTGGTGTAGAACAACTTATACTATCTATACTCTCTTTTAAGTTTGGAATTACCCTTTGGGCGAGATTTATACACTCCTCAGCTTTCTTGGCTTTGAATTCTTTATAATCCTCTCCCCTTCTTCCAACTTGAGTATTACTCCATTTGCTAACCTGAGAAAAACTCATTGGGGTGAGTATATCAATGACATTTGTATATTTTGGTATAATATTCCCACCCTCAGTTTTTGGTACTTGGTAACTAATCAAAACCCCTTTAGGAGTTTGATCTAAATTAACAACATCCCAAGGAGAAACGCCATTTTCATAATAGTATATATTTCTATTCAGGTATGTTATCTTATTGGGTTTAAGGGCAATATTTACAGTAAACATACCAAATGTTTGCTCCAAAGCAGAGATCCGTTTTCTAAAAATTGGTCTTATAGACTTGCTCTCACTTAACAAATCGAGAGTAAGTTCAGGAGACAAATTAGAGATAAAGGATTTAGAATAAATTCTCTCTATATCTGCATTATCAACCTCTAAATATTTTGCAACCCCACTCTCCTCCACAAGATTTATTCCCTTGCAGTTAGTAATTACATTACCCCCCATATTCATTATTTTAGAGGCCAATAAATCTGCAATCTGAGACCCTCCGCCTACAAGTCTGTAAGCACTCTGAATAAAAGAGCTATTTATCTGAGAAAAAGTATAAATAGGGAGTGTTGCTTTATTTAGTTCTAACTTTAAAGAATTGCCACTCACAACATTAACTAAATCTGTATCTTTTAAAATAGAAGAGATCTGAGAAAAAGCGTTTATATCAAAAAGTGGATTTTCATTATGAGAAAAAAGTGGAGCAATAATATTATCTCCAACAGATTTTAACAGAGATACATATCTCTCAATACCCTCTTTTTGTAAGGGAAAATAGGAGATTATTCTATTGGCAAAATTTTCATAACCGTTCTCAAAAAGATAAGATTTCCCATTATAAAATATCTCATCAAAACCAGAGCTATCCAATTTTTGCCATTGAAGATTCATTAGCCCCATATAATCAAAAATCTTATAAAGAATTTGCCCCTTATCTAAAGAACCTATATAATGAAAACCTGTATCAAATTCATTTGCTCCCCTCTTAAAACTTTGTAAACATCCACCCAAAGCACTGTTTTTCTCTACAATACAAACCTTCATCCCTAATTTAGAGAGGATAAATCCGCACTGCAGACCACCAAGACCACTCCCTATTATAACCACATCATAAACACTCATAAATTCACAAAGACAAGAAAATTTTAAGAATAATAGGGTGACAAAGGTACACAATTTTTGTAAAGTACTATAAAGAATAATCTAAGGGGAAGAGATATTCTATTGTATTAAATTTGGTGGAAAACGGCAAAAGTGGCATTTCAAATTTGGTGGAAAACGGCAAAAACAGCATTTTAAATTTGGTGGAAAACGGCATTTTTATGCAAAAACATTTGGTGGAAAGGGCAAAAAGCCTTATTTTTGCATCAAGATTAAAAACTATGGCAAAGGATATTATTCGTTTCAAAAGAAAGATGTATGATACTATGCTCAAATGGAAACAAGAGCGTAATGGTAATACAGCATTACTTATACAAGGTGCCCGCCGCATTGGCAAATCTACAATTGCCGAGGAGTTTGCACGCAATGAATATAAATCATATATCTTAATAGACTTCTCAAAAGTCTCTAAGGAGGTTAGCGACCTCTTTAATGATGTATCCAATTTGAATTATCTTTTTATCAGACTGCAATTTATCTTTCAGGTAAAATTACACGAGAGAGAATCGGTTATTATATTTGATGAAGTGCAGTTGCAGCCTATTGTTAGACAGGCTATCAAACATCTTGTAAAAGACCACAGATATGATTATATAGAAACAGGTTCTTTAATCTCTGTAAAATCCAAAAGCAAGGATATTACTATTCCAAGCGAAGAGACAAAAGTTGATATGTTCCCCATGGACTACGAGGAGTTCAGATGGGCATTAGGCGATACAGCAACAATATCGTTATTGCATAGTGCATTTGAAAAAAAAATGCCTCTTGGTGATGCTACTCACAGAAAACTTATGCGTGATTTTCGCTTGTATATGCTTATTGGTGGTATGCCACAAGCTGTTGCGACATACATTAAAACTAACAATTTTACTACAGTAGATATGGTTAAACGAGATATTATTGCTTTATATGAGGAGGATTTTAGTAAAATTGACGATTCAGGACAAGCAAAAGCTATGTACGATAGTATTCCTGCTCAATTAAGCAGAAATACACTGCGTTATCAAGTTGGAAATGCGATACCTAAAGAAAAGGCAGGTAGAGTAATTAATATCGTAAAAGCTATGGAAGATTCTATGACAACCAATATAGCGTTTCATTCAGATGACCCAAATATTGGCTTGGCTTTAACAAAGAATTTGGAATATTTTAAGATGTACACTTCAGATACAGGTCTGTTTGTTACACTTGCATTTAAAGACAGAGATATAACAGAGAATATTATCTACGAGAAACTACTTAGTGATAAACTGGGCACTAATCTTGGATATGTATATGAGAATATGATTGCTCAAATGCTAAGAGCAACAGGCAAAAACTTGTTCTACCATACTATACCTTATGCAGGTGGCAAGAAGTATTACGAAACAGATTTTATCATTACCGAAAAACACAAAATATCTCCTGTTGAAGTTAAATCATCAGGATATAAATCTCATAAATCATTAGACGAATTTTGTGCTAAGTTTTCTGACCGTATAATGAACAAATATGTGATTTATACAAAGGATTACAAATATGAAAATGGAGTGAATTACATACCCGTCTATATGACAATGTTCTTGTAAATACATTGTTATTACAACCTCTCTCGCCTTAACACTACAACAAATAAAGCTCCTAATATTCAACCTAATAAACATCTGTGACTTTAATTTGTCAGATATTTCATTTCTATATCAAATCTCAACAAGCCCACTAAATTAAAACCTTGGATTTAGGAGTGTTAATATCATCTATCGTGGTTTTAAGCTTTTACTTTTTTTAAACTAACTTGCAACATTATTAAGGCCACTTGCATCTTACAAATGGCAATGTCATGTAGTAAAAATATTTTCAAATTATTATTATCATTGCACATTAAAACATTTTAACAATTAAACATTATGAAAAGAATTTTAACATTTACTTTAGCGTTAGCACTCGCTGCCTTTATTTTTTCTTCTTGCAAAGAGAAAAAAGCAGATCCTGAAACTTTAACTGGAACAGTTTGGACCACATCTGGCACAGCCCAAGTTGGAGAAGATCCTGTTATGAATG
>CAMNNS010000062.1 GCA_946545765.1 uncultured Bacteroidales bacterium
ACTCGTTCTCTAACACATTAAATAAACCCTCCTTAGCAAAATCTGTAGTAGGTCTCGCTTTATAACCGATTGGAGGTGTAATTGTCTTTCCTTTTAATTTACCACCTATTATTCGCATTTAAAAGTATTATATAGGAGAGACTCTCACCCTTCTCACAAACTTTTCCAATTTTTTCAAGTCAAAAGGATGAACTGAACCATAAATGTTCACATTAGTCTGTTTAGGATTCATTTGGGATTTATTTAATATCTCCAAGATATAATAAATTGCAGTTGCAAAATTTATAGTTTTATAGCTATTGGCTATAAGGAGTTTATCACCCTCTGCGACAACAATCAAGGAGGTATCTTTTAGTAAATTATACTCGAGAATTACTTTGTTGTAATCTCTTAAAGTTGGTAATGTAATAAGATATTTATATATTGTTGGAAGAACCTTATTCCCACCATCTTTTAGAAAAGAGTATAAAATTTTGGTATTATAATGAGGTATGTCTAAAGATTTTATTTGTGCTTGATCTTTGTCACTATCAAATAGTTCATCCATAATAATATGATGCACATTATTGTTTGATAGTTCCAAAGGAACCATAGTGAATCTTGTAGTAGGTTTATATTTAACCATAATTGAATAAAAAAGGGTGCCGAACTTTAGTAGAGCACCCTTATTATAACTTTCTTACTCCCAGTTTCCTGCATTATTATTCGGCTGGTCAATACTACCAACTCTATAACCTGCATATCTATTTGGATACCTATCTGTAGGCCCCTTCTCCGCTTTGAGATTAACAAGTAACTGATGATCTAAATCTTTTAAAAGTGCATCAAATGGGATACAAGCTTCAAAAAGAGGCACATTCACACCAGAAACTTGCTTAATAACAGATTTCATCTCAATTTTTTCTCCATTTGAGAAAGGAATATCAGCTAATTCATCAATCTCAAATTTTCCAAATTTCTTTATTTCATCTTCTGACCTCTTGAGTAAAGTATCTTTAACAGCAACCTCTTGAGGTATAGAGAAGACTAAATTTTTATCCCCATTAAGATATAACTCATATAATTGTTCAGCGGTGATCTTACCTCTATGTGCCTTTTTGACAGCCTCTGTATGTGCCACTGCAAGGGAATCATTTGATGAACCTACCATCTTAACAATCTGCATCTTGCCATTTTTATAGAAATCTATAAGTGTATCAATTGATGGAGCAAAACGATTGTTTTGATTTTTAAAAGCAACTTGAAGTGTACGAATGTCTTTAAGTTTCTGAACAGCATAAACTTTTCTGTATTCAACTTCTTTGTTAAAAGCTATTGGCTTTTGGACACTTTGATAAATGTAATACGCTAATCCAATGATAATTAAAGGAAGGATTACTACTGTAAAAAGTTTTTTCATATCTAAATTATATTTACTATTTCTATTATTCCAATCGGTTACTGAAACACAAAAATAAAAAAAATCTTAACAACAAACAATATTTTTTAATTTTGCACTCAATCATGAATAATATAATAGAAAGAACATATCAAGATTTTTCTGAAATTATCAAAAAATCAACTCAAATTGTAATTGTTGGGCATCAAAATCCTGATGGTGATTGTTTAGGCTCTACAACAGGTCTAAAAATGTATATCAAAGAGAACTATCGCGATAAAAAAGTAGATATTATTTTACCTAACCATTTCCCGGAATATCTTAAATTCTTAGACTTAGAAAATGAAGTAATTGTCTTTGAAAATAATGAAGATATTGTTAAAACTCTATTTAATAAAGCAGATCTCCTAATTTGTATGGACCTTAATAAACCATCGAGAACAGACTCATTAGAAGAATTTGTTAATAATTATAAAGGATATAAAATTTTAATAGACCACCATATAGAGCCTGCCCCTTTTACAGATTTAATAATTTCATCTGTAAATACCTCATCTACTTGTGAATTAACATATTGGTTACTAAAGAAAATATCAGATAAACAATTAACAGAAAATATTTTAAAGCCCTTATTCACAGGATTAATTACAGATACAAATAATTTCTCAAACTCGGTTTTCCCCTCAACATTTTTAATGGCATCAGAAATAATTGATACAGGTTTAGAAACAGAAGAGATCCAGTCTAATGTTTGGAGTTCTTATAGCCAAGATAGAATGAGGCTAATGGGTGAGATGTTATTAAACAAAATGATAATCTTTAATGACTTAGGAGCTTCTATTATGATTTTAGACAAAGAGACTCAAGATAGGTTTAATTTTAATAAAGGAGATAGCGAAGGATTTGTAAATTTACCCCTTAATATAAGAGGAGTTAAAATTTCTGCTCTAATTACAGAGGATAAAGATTATTTTAGAGTATCTTTAAGGTCTAAAAAAAATATATCGGTAAATGACCTATCAAAACAATACTTTAATGGTGGAGGGCATGAGAGAGCAGCTGGTGGGAGACTTTTTATCCCGATAAATGAAATATTACCATATTTTGAAAATTCTGTTAGAGCTTTTTTAAAAAATAACGGCACGGCATTTGAACGATAACGAGAGAATATTATGAGAAAAATTGTTATAGTTTTTGGGTTGATTCTATTGGCTATATCTTGCAACAAACAAGATATAGAGAACACCTATAATAACCAAGAAGAAGCGATTGACACATATATAAACAATCTCTCAGGAATTTACAGAGTGGTAAGAAACAGTGGGGCAAACAGAGTAGTTACTAAAGAAAGTACACAAAATGATACATTAGCAGTTGGAGATTCTCTTTACTTCTACTATAATGGTTACATTTTCTCAAACGGAAAAGGAGAACTATTTGCTACCAACCATGGAGAGATAATTAGAGAAAATAACATTGCAACAGACTCATCTGCAATTGCAATAATTTATGGTAAAGACCCTTTACTAAAAGGTTTAGAAAGAGGATTACTCGGGGTTAAAAATGGAGAACAATGTGATATAATATTTTCTGCTAAATATGGTTATGGAAATAAATTTATGTTTAATGTTCCAAAACTAACACCTCTGTTTTTTGAAATTGAAATAGAAAAAATTGTAAAAAATTAATATAATGAGATATTTAAAAAATTATACTTATCTAATTGCTACTGTATTATTAGCTATAGTTTCGTGTGCAAAAGAAACAGAAGAGAGCCAAAGAGAGATACAAGAAAGAATATTAGATGCATACATAGCAGTACACTACCCTAATGCACAAAAAAGGGAATCTGGATTAACTATTTTAGAGTTAAAGCAAGGCACAGGTGCATTTCCTAAAGAATTGGGCGGCTGTTATATACACTATGACACTTACAACTTAGATGGAGTATGCCAAAGCACAACTGATTCTGTTAAGGCTAAAGAGTTAGGGACATACTCTCCAAGTACATACTATGGTCCACAATTATTCTCCATAAATGATTACTATACTACTATAGGGATGATGGAATTATTGCAATTGTTGAATAAGGGTTCAGAGGTAACAGCAATTATACCACCATGGCTAACTACAAGTAATCCAAAATACTCAAGAGTACAAGGTTCTCAACAAACTGTCTCTGCTAATATTATTTATAAGATTAAAATGGGGGCTATATTTGATGATGTGATCAAATTCCAGACAGACTCATTAGAAGCATACTCTAATAGATATTTTACCCCAGCAATAGATTCAACCGATAACGGCTTCTATTTCAGAAACCTTACTCATACCACAGGGATACCTGATAAAGATACTGTAGAATCAGGAACGAAGGTAAATATATGGTACATAGGGAGACTTTTAGACGGATATGTATTTGATACAAATATTGCTGATACTGCTAAGAAATATGGTATATACTCATCATCATCAAGTTATTCCCCATTAAGCACCGAAATATTAGAAACTGCAGATTTAATGAAAGGCTCTGGCAATGATAAAGATGCCGATGGGACAAATAGCGGACTTATATTAGGTATGTGCAAAGCTCTCAAAAAAATGACTATAGGAGATAACGCCGTTACATTTTTCTCTTCTGGCTATGGATACGGGAATGAAGGGACAATGAGCGGGGGAAAAGGAGTACCTGAGTATGCTATGCTAAGGTTTGATATATGGATGACCGATAATGATGATAAAAACTATCCCCCAAAAGGATATAGATAATTGATGGATTTTAGATTAAAAGTTTTTACCGTAACTGCTCAGTATTTAAATTATACTAAGACTGCCTCTATACTTGGTATCTCACAACCCGCAATAACTAAACATATTCAAGAATTAGAGAAATGTTTAGGGGTTCAACTTTTCGAGAAGAAAGGGAAGAAATTATCTCTTACCATAGAGGGGGAACACCTTTTATCTAAATGTCATACAATTCTAAAGGGTTATGAAGATTTAGAAAAGGAAGCTGCCTTTCTATCAAAATCTCCTACAACTAATATTAGTTTGTTACTTCCGCCACCCTTATATTATGGAATTTTTACTGATATTATTGCAGATTATTGCAGACTATCACCCTTATCAAACATAAATTGTAGTTTTTATAATAATCAGGATAATAATTTAAGCACAAGTAATCTCGCTATTGTATATAATTACGATTCAGGGCTATATAAAGAGACAAATAAAGATATATTATCAGACACGCTTATTGCTGTTGGTAGTGGAGATTTTAATAACGATGAATACTTTGATGCAGAAGAACTTAAATTTACCCTCTATTCCAATGATGAGCAGACCAATAAAGATATAATAACCCTTTTCTCTAATTCCTCTTTTAATTTCTCCAAAATATCGGTGATTGTAAATTTGCAAGATAGTGCTACAACCATAAATTTTCTGCTCGCCAATAAACAAGAGAAGCGAAGAACCCCTTTAGCTGTTGCTTTTTTATGGAGAAGTCAAGTAGAAAAATATCTTAAAAAGGGGGAACTTAAAGAGGTAAAAATTACTGAACTACAAGGCATTCCCCCTATAAAGAGATACTACAGCATAGATACACAAAACAATAGTAATATCTATTTTTGCCAATTTATTATAAGCTGGTTAAATCACTATTTATAGAGTTGATACCACTTAATATTTTTTAATCCCGGTTCACTAAAATAGCTATCAACTATTACCCCGTGAATCACTATTTTTTTCTTTAGCATATCGGGATTATCTACCAAATTTAACTCTTTTCTTATGTTGCCATTTGGTAACTCTATCGCCATAGTTTTTTCTCTAAGAGTTTGCCAATTCTCTTTTGCTACAACTATATGAGTTTTAGAATTAAATGGGGCAGACCTTTTAAAATTTGAGCCTGTTGCATCACCTCCCACTATGTACCCATAAAGATCTACTGTATCTCCAATATGTGTTCTTGCATAAACAACTGATACAGAACCGTACGGAGCAAAAAATGCCACATTATGAATATTGTAGTATCTATTTCTGTTAGTATCTATTTTAAAACCTATATTGCCACTATTTATCGCTGATAAATCATAATCTAAAACTATACTCACTAAATCTGTAGCTTTAAGATTTCTTTTTAGGATAAAGGTGTCCTTATAAGTTGGTTTATCATAAGGTGTAAAGCTTTCATGACCATCTTTGTTTTTATAATATACAGAAACCTCTCCGGGATAAAAGAAAAAATATTTAAACGGCATAGTGTATCTACATTTATATTCATTCGTATCTTTCCTAAAATAGAGCCCTAAGCCTTTGAAATAATTTCTAAAATTAGAGGTATGGTCTATCCTTATTCCACCCGTCATTTGTTTGGATACTAATTTGACTGTCAGTGAACTATCTGCTATTGCTTTTACTTTTTTAACTTCACCGAATAATGGAATATCTTGAACCCCCTCTTTAAAACTTCCAGATAACAGAGAGATAGTATAATTACCTGCCCTTACCTCTAACTCTTGTGGTCTATCTTTATATAAGCCATCATATAAAACCAAACCTTTACTATCTTCAATTTTAAGCAGATATTTTAATGTATCCAACGCTATCCTGTTTGGGATTAAATCGGGATCCCATTTTGTTCCCGACTCAGAATGTTCTGAATCGTCGGTAACAAAAGTCTCAACTATTTTAATCGCATCATTTAATGAACCTTCATCTAAACCAATAGTAAGTTTGCACATTTTATCTCCGCTCTCCTCCTCAACAATGGGCATTTTGATACATGACAAAAAAAGGGAAGAGATACCCACCAAGAAAACAACTTCAAAAAATCTATTTCTCATAACACTTTTTTTTGCTCAAAAGTAAATGCTAAAGAGACTCAATAAAAGCAATTTGGTAAATTTTATCTTCAAAAAGATAAATAAAAAAAGTGATTTAATCCAAAAGATAAAATTTAATATTATTCTCTTTTCGTCCAGATATATCATTTTTGTAGAAATATAATTTTTGAATACCTTAGCAGAGAAATTCAGATTTATAATGGGGAATAATTTGAAGAATGATGCTATAAAGGGGGCAAGATGGGGAACAATAGAAAATTTCTCGTCTCTTGGGATAACTTTTATTGTAGGTATTGTTCTTTCATGGTTGCTAACCCCTTATGAAACGGGGCTTATTGGTTCTCTCACAATATTTATCGCGATTTCTATCTCATTTATAGACAATGGTTTTTCTTCTGCAATTATAAGAAAAAGCAATCCGAGCCAAGAAGATTTAAGCACCGCCTTTATTAGCAATTTTTTAATTAGTATAATATGCTTCTTAGTGCTCTATATATTTGCCCCATTGATTGGTGCCTATTTTAGAGAGAATCAACTTATTCCTATATTAAGAACTTTTAGTTTTGTCCTAATTATTAATGCTATTTCTATTGTTCAAAGGGCTTTATTAGTTAAAAATCTACTTTTTAAAGAACTGACAATATGTACTTTAAGTAGCTCAATTTTAAGTGGATGCATAGGTGTATTTTTAGCATTTAAGGGCTTTGGAGTATGGAGTTTAGTTTGGCAACAAATATCCAAGCAGGCTGTAAATAGTATTATGTTGTGGATTATCGGGAAATGGAGATTTACATTCTGTTTTAAAATGGATAGTTTTAAAGAATTATTCTCTTATGGGAGTAAAATTTTGATTAGCGGTATATTAGATACTTTCTTTAAAAACTTATACTATCCTGTTATTGGTAGATACTTTTCTATCACAGATTTAGGACAATATACCAAAGCAGAACAATTTAGTAATGTAACCACAAATAATTTATCACAGATTATACAAAGAGTAACTTTTCCTGTTTTATCAAAAGTCGCAAACTCTACAGAGAGGCTTAATAATGCCTTTAGGACAATGATAAAAACAACAATACTAATATCCTCTATTTTATGTTTCTGGTTATCAGCAGTATCTATACCGTTTATCACAGGATTGATTGGAGAGAAGTGGTTAGATGCAGCTAAACTTTTATCTATATTGAGTTATGGAGGAGTGTTTATTCCGCTTCACTATTTGAATCAGAATTTATTACAAATTATTGGAGATATGAAGCTCTATCTAAAGTTAGAGATTGTAAAGAAAGTAATTTTAACTATCTCAATAATAATTGGTTTGGTTTATGGATTAACTGTTCTAATGTGGGGTGCTGTTTTCTCTTCTGTGATTACATATCTAATTTTTGCTTACTATGGCGGAAAAAGAAGTGGTTATTCAGTAATCAAACAAATATTAGATATTATCCCACCTATCTTAATTTCTTACTTAGGAACATTAATATGTGGAATAGCCTCTTATTACGCTATTTATTTGATTAAAAACTATACTAATATCCAATCAACATCAATTATCAATTTATCGGGTGTTGGGTTGGGTTCTCTACTTGGGATAGGACTTATCGTGCTGTTTTACACTATTTTCCCGAGAAAAGAGTGGCAAGAAGTCAAAAATTTAATAAACATATTCAAGAAATAAACATTTAATATTCAATCTTGATTTATCAAAAAAAGGTCGCAGAACAAACCTAAACTGCGACCTTTAATCTTCGCTCTGTATATGTTTTGGAAAACATTCAGAAATACAGAGTTACTTTAACCTAAACTTAAACTATGAAAAACTGTTGATTAGTTATACAATTGTCGTGCCAAAGTTTAAAATTGAAAGTTTAATTGTCCAAAATTTTCATTTTAGCAAATTTAAGCATTAGCGTTTTCTCTCCCGATTGGAATTCCACAATAGCTTTCTTGCTCTCTGCCTCTCCCATCATAGCTTTTATCACACCTATCCCAAATCTCTCATGTTCTATCCTTTGCCCAACTTTCATATTTACAGGTGAATCGGGAATGAAATTATCTTTTCTTATTGGCTTGTACTCCCTTTGATCTTCTCTCCTATCTTCTCTCCTCACATTTCGCTCTGTAAAATTATATGCATGGACCAAATTTAGCGAAGTTCTCTCTTTTT
>CAMNNS010000063.1 GCA_946545765.1 uncultured Bacteroidales bacterium
AGCAGCAAAAGAACCGATATATTTAACCAATCCATATTTAAACATATCTAACGCAAGTTTTGCCCTTTTCTCCCCACGCCCAGCAGCCTCTTCTAAATCTCTCATATCAGATGAAACCCCCGATACACCTAAGAAACCACTTTTTTTACTTAAAATGTTATCTATTTCATCTGCCGAAAGGTTATTATTCTTCATAAGATAGGTTACTATACCCGGATCTAATGCACCACATCTTGTCCCCATTAGAAGGCCATCTATAGTTGTCATACCCAAGGTCGTATCTATAACTCTGCCATTTTTTACCGCTGCTAATGAGCTACCATTTCCCAAATGGCAGGTAATAATATTTGAATCATTGACATCAATACCTGCTAACTCTGCCCCACTCTTTGAGACATATCTATGACTTGTACCATGAAAACCATATTTTCTAATCTTATCTTTCTCATAATACTCGTAAGGAATACCATACATATAAGCATATTCAGGGATAGTTTGATGGAAAGAAGTATCAAATACTGCCACCTGAGGGGCATTAGGTAAAGAGGCAGAAACAGCCTTAATTCCAAGTAGTCCTGCAGGATTATGCAAAGGGGCAAGAGATGAGCATTTGTCTATACCATCTATTACTCTCTGATCTATTATACAACTTTGAGTAAAATACTCACCACCATGAACTATTCTATGTCCAACAGCATCAATGTCTTCTAAAGACTTTAACACACCTCTGTCAGAAGATACCAAAAGGGATAACACATCTTTAATCCCCTCTGTATGATCGGCTACTTTTTTATGGATCTTATATTTCTCTGAACCCGGAACTGAGTGAGTAATATCACCCTCAGACATCCCTATTCTCTCTACTAATCCTTTTGCGAGTAAAAAACTCTCGCTTTCGCTCTTCATATCAAGAACTTGGTACTTAATTGAAGAACTGCCACAATTTAAAACTAAAATTATCATAATTGATTTTGACTTATAGGTCGCAAAAATATAAAAATGTTTTAATTTTAAAAACTTTATACATACATTTGGAGTCTATATTTTTTGAGGGATGAGAAGGGTTGGAATTTACATTTCGTTGAGTTATATCAGTGGCATTATATCGTATAGGGTAATATCTATTCCCGATGGGGTAATTTTGCCAATTTTTGTTCTTCTATTACTTATCACGACAACTATTATCTTCTTAAATTTTAGAAGAGAACGATTCAATCAAAAAAAATTTAATAGAGTATTTACCATTCTTACAATAATAGTATTCTATTTGTTAGGAGTTTGCAGAGATTCATCTCAATATAAAGAAAAGGAATCACATTCTATGTCAAAGATTACTCCTTTAAAATCTTTATATTCTGCTATATCAAAACAAATAGACAGGATTACTTATAATACAGAGAATCAAGCCATTCTAAAAGCATTTATTTTAGGAGAAAAGAGAGATTTAGACAATAACATAAAAGATAATTTCAGAAAGTCGGGGGTAGCACACACACTATCTCTCTCGGGGTTACATGTGGGAATAATTTGGAGTGGTATCTATTATCTATTTTATATTCTGCTATTCTGGTTAGAAAAAAAAGATATTATACTCTATATATCTATCATTATAATAGCTGTTTACATTATTTTAACAGGAGCATCTCCATCTATAGTAAGGGGGGGAGTAATGCTAAGTCTATTTAATATTTCATCTATCTACAACAGAAGAAAAGACCATATAAGTTCACTATTTTGGGTTGCTTTCTTTATCGCGATAAGTAATCCTAAAGCGATATATAGTATTAGTTTTCAACTCTCTTTTGCAGCTGTTAGCGGAATATTATTTTTGTATCCTACTATAAATAAAAGCATTATTCAAATTATCGGGGAGGAAGATGGTATAATAAAAAAAATACTCAAATCTATATTACAGTTATGTGGAGTATCTATAGCATGTCAAATTACAACTCTCCCTATCTGTCTCTACTATTTTGGGCAATCCTCTCCTCATTTCTTAATCTCTAATTTAGTGGTAATCCCAACAGTATCATTATGTATATACTCTTCTATTATTGCACTAATAATAAAACCGCTACCATATATGGGGGAATTTATGGTAGCGGTAACAAATATCTTATTGAATTTTATAAAAGAATTGGTAGAGTTTTTAGCGTGATTTTGCTCTACTATAAGATTTTACTAATGTTTCGGGAACATCTTTTTCTAATAAGTATCTATACCAGAATCTATAATCTGCAAGTTCTGAGAAAGCTCCTTGTTCTCCTCTATATCCATGTAATTGAGTAGGATAAATCATCATTTCAAACTGTTTACCCATTTTTTGCAAATCTAAAGCTAAACTCATAGTATTCTGTATGTGTACATTATCATCTGCTGCTCCATGGGTCAGCATCAACATATTTGTATTATCCCCTTTATATTTAGACTCAGCGATTCGCTTAGACATCTTTGTACGAGCATACCCCTCTGGATTTCGCTGCGGTGTATCCATATATCTCTCTGTATAATGAGAATCGTATAACATATAATCATAAACTCCACCTCCAGCTATACCATATTTAAAATAATCGGAGCCCTCTGTTACACACAGAGTTGTCATACTTCCACCATAAGAGAATCCATTTATACCAATCTTATCGGGATTAACATAAGGAAGAGACTTCAAATATTTAGCCCATTCAATAAAATCTTTTAGTTCTATATTAAAAAAGTTTCTGTACATAAAATTAAGCCCCTCTTTTCCGCAATGTCCACTCCCTCTATGATCCATAACAAGTTGTATAACATCTTGATAAGCCCACCACTGATTACGAGAAGAAACACCCGACCAACGATCTGCAACTTGAGGACTATTTGGACCTCCATACATATAAATAATTACAGGATATTTTTTGTTTTCATCAAAATTAACAGGTAGCGTGATTTTTGCAGGAATTGTGTAACCATCAGATGTTTGTATATATAACATCTTTGGCAAAGCAATATCATATTTCTCAAAATTTTCCCCTTTAGATTCTATACAGAACAATATTTTTCCACTTCCATCTGTAGGGATAACAACTTGTGAATATGGAGTTACAGCATTAGATCTAATTGCTGTAAAATATTTATTATCTTCTGATAATGAGACATATTGATATGTAAATTCTCCTTCAGATAATCTTGTTATTTTACCATTCTTAATATTTACTTTGTAAAAATCCTCCCTTGTAGAGATCTCTCTTTTAGAGGTAAAATATATATATCCATTCTTTTGATCTATTTTTATAATATTAATATCCCAATTCTTTCCCGATGTAATCTGTTTAAGGCTCTTTCCATCGTATGATTGAAAATAAATTTGTTCCCAATTAGAAAAATCTCTAATCATATAGAAGCCACCCTTAACAAATTCCATTTGCTCAGGCCAATTTATCCAACTATCTTGATGCTCCTTGTATATAGACTCTTTTTTCCCCGAAAGAGGATCTACCGAATAGAACAATAAATCTTGCTGAACTCTTGGCATCCAAGGGATTATAAATTTAGAAGCATCATCATTCCAAAACGGAATTCCAAAATACTGATCATCTTTTTCATTAAAGTCTGCCCAAATTATATCTCCACCATTAACATTCACAAAACCTATTTTAACCTCAGGATTTTTTTCTCCCGCCATAGGGTAATGTGTTTCAAGTATTTGATTCTTAGAGGCAGAAATATCATATACAGGGAACATTGGGACTTGGCTATCATCAAAATGATAAAAAGCAATAGATTTACTATCTGGACTCCACCAATACGCCTTAAACCTTGATGACCTTCCTAATATCTCCTCATAATATACCCAAGATGCACGACCATTATATACAACATCACTGCCATCTGTAGTAAGCTTAACTAATTTATCATCAGAAAATTTATAAGTATAAAGATTGCCTTTGTAAATAAAAGCCACCAAAGAATTATCGGGAGAAAAAGAGGGATTTAACATCTCTTCAGAACTACAATTTAGCCTTTTGGCTATACTTTTATATAGCTCTAATTGATTATTAAAATCTGAGTAATTATAGTTATTTTCTATTTTATAATCTGAATATTTCTTTGTCTTGATATTATATTTCTTCAACTCTCTATTTTTAGAGATAGCCACAACAACAGTTTCATTATCTACCCAACGAGGATAGGTAGAAATCTGTCCCGATACAATATTCAATTCAGAAAAACCATTCTGAGCTATCTGCTCAAGTGTGAATTGTTGCTTTTGCCCAAATGATACAAAGGGGCTTAAAATAAGCAACAAAGAGAAACAAATCTTTTCTATTCTAAATAATCTCATAATTATTATTATTTAAGTTCTTAAATATATTTTCTTTACAAAGATATTAATCTAAATATTTTTCTGGAAAATTTACTAAATAAACTCTCTCGATTCCTCGGGTAATTGCTGTATATAACCACTTTTTATCATCTAAAGAAATCTCTTCTTGCCACAAAATATTATCTATAAAAACACATTTCCATTGCCCTCCTTGTGATTTATGACCAGTAATTGCTGTAGAATACTTTATTTGTAGTGCATTAAAATACGGGTCTTCTCTCACTGCCTTGTATCTTTTCTTTTTAGAAGTAATAGCATTATAATCTTCAAAAACTCCCTCAAATAGAGCTAATTGTTCATCTTTATTTAATCCCGAAGAAGAAGAATCTAAAGTATCTAAAATTATTTTTGCCTCTATCTCAATATCATTATAATCAGAAAAAGAGAGTATTGCATCGGCAAAATGGAACCCATACCTCTCTTCATAATTATGTATTTTGACCAAAGTAGCAACATCTCCATTTGCAATAAAGTCTAACTCTTCCCCTTTCCCTTCAAAATTATAACAATTCTTTACAACCATCAGCTTATCACCTCGTTGAAGTTTCTCCTCTAAAAACAACACCCTATTTCTAATCCCTTGATTGTATCTATTTGCCCTTAAATTAGACCTACATAAAACTACAACTTCATCTATCCCATATTTGCCTATACAATTAGTCAGTTCTTCTATCAATTCTCCCCCTTTTAAAGATTTAATATCATCGTATCGCGATAAATTAAATCTTGGTGGTTTCAATTCCCCATTTTCGATCTCATTTCTCAACGAAGTAGCGTTCATAAGTATTCCACTATCAGTTGCTTGCCTAACAACTTCTGTTAGTGTAACACTGAATACATTTGGGGTAAAAGATGAGAGATAATCTAAATCTAATGCAGGGCTGTTATCTAATCCGATAGGTGGTAATTGGGCATGGTCGCCAACTAAGATAAGCCTATTTCTACTATTACTCTTTATGTAGGTAATTAAATCTGAAAGAGTATCACCACTCCCAAAAATAGAGTCCACATCTTTTGCAGAACTTATCAATGAAACTTCATCTACAATAAATATTGTATCTGTAGATTTATTTATATCTAAAGAGAATGAACCAATCCCCCCCTCTAAAGATTTTTGTCTATAAATATGCCTATGTATTGTACTTGCCTTTTCACCAGTAAAATTAGATAATACCTTTGCAGACCTTCCGGTAGGAGCAAGGAGAATATATCTCATACTCATCTTTTTAAGAACTTTTATAAGTGCAGAAAGGGCAGAAGTTTTACCTGTACCAGCATAACCATTTATTACCATCAACCAATTCTCATCGGGATTAGAAGTAATAAACTTTGAGAGGAGTAAAAACATCTCTTTTTGACAAGAAGTAGGCTCAAAAGAGAGACTCTCTATCATTTTTTCAAATAAAAAAGTTTTAGAGGATGCCATTACTTCCATTTATTGATAGCAAACATTGCTAATATAGGATATATTTCAAGACGCCCTAAAAACATCTCTATTGTCATTATAAGTTTACTAACTATAGGAAAAGATGAATAAGAAGCAAAAGCTCCACCGCTTCCAAAAGTTAAACCGGTATTTCCTGTACAAGCTATAGAGGTTGTAAGAGAATCCTCCATAGACATTCCTGTGGCAGCTAAAAGTATAGAACCAACGAGTATTATAGCAAAGAAGAAAATTATAAAAATATTAACTTCAGAGACAGTTTCAGCATCAATAATTCTATTCCCTAATCTTGAACGGACTACAGCGTTAGAATGTAGCTTTCTTTTTGTAGTACCCCTTAAAGAACTAAACCACACACACATACGATCAACTTTCAGCCCCCCGGTAGTAGAACCGCTACAAGCTCCCTGAAATGAAAAATAAAACAAAAATAACAAACCGATAACAGGCCATATTTTTGTCTGAGTTGTTGCAAAACCGGTAGAACTTGCAGTTGAAACATTCATAAAAGCACTATGTCTAAGGGCAGATAAAAAATTGGTCTCAACTCCATTTATAAGTAATGATGCTGTAGATATTATTATCGCGATAAGAAGTCCAATGGTGTAGAATTTTATTACCGGATTTCTGAACAGGCTAAAAGCATTCCCTCTAAAGGCATTAAAAATAAGACCAAAATGGATACCTGCCAAATACATAAAGAAAATCATAATCACCTCAGCTAAAGGGTTGGCAAAAGCTGCCGCTGATAGATTCTTTGTACTAAATCCCCCTGTTGCCGCAATAGACATAGAGTGATTTAAAGAATCAAAAAAATTTATTCCGCTAAGGGTTAGAAGGAGTGTTTGAATAATTGTTAATAATAGGTAAACTATTATAATAACTCTCGCTATCTCAGTAATCTTAAATTTATAATTCTCTTTAGACAAGGAGCTTATCTCTACTTTTGAGATTTTAATTCCGTAACCAGATCTTGATGTAGGGATAACTAATAAAATAAACACAACTACCCCTAAACCACCAATATAATGGGTTGAAGTACGCCAAAATAAAAGCCCTTTCGGAAGAGATTCTATATCATTTAATATTGTTGAACCTGTAGTAGTAAATCCACTTACACTCTCATACCAAGCATTGATTATAGAGAATTCACCACCCCACAATACGTATGGTAACATTCCTAATATACAAGAAAATAACCACGATAACACAATAGTCACATATCCCTCTTTGACAGTTATACTCCCACTTTTTTTAACAAATATTAACGGGAATAAACCAACTGTTAGAGTTATGACTCCACTCATAAAGAGTGGAGAAAAAGATGTTTCTAAATCGTAATATACAGAGATACCAGCACTGATAAACATGAACACAGCACTAAAAATCAGTGCTATACCCACATTTCTTGATATGTAACTAATATTCATAATACTCTATATATGCGTATTATTCTCTCTATAAATATTCTTGTTCTCCGATATAATCTCCCTCACACTATCGTTTAAATCTTGCATTTCGTCCTGGCTATCTAAACTATAATTATAACCCTTTCTTGTAGTTAGATATGTTTTAATCCCTTTTGTGATTTTTTCTAAAGGGGACAAGAAATAAAAATTTAAAAAATAGTTAAACAAAAACAATAGAATTATACCTATTCCTACCGCTACAACACATGGCATAAGGCTTCTATAAAAACTATCACTAAGATTCTCAGAATTAGCTTCTAAGGCACTTTGTGAATATAAGTTCAATTTCTTTATATATTCTCTTAACTGTGTGTAGGTTGGATACATTCTATTTAAGTACCAATCGTTTTTTTCATTGTATGTAAACTTCCAAATATCCTCTACTTCAGAAGCAACCTTTATATATGAAGCATAGCCAAGCAATACAGAATCTACCATTTTATTCTCAGCTACTGTAGAAAATTTCTCTTTTCGTATGCACTCAATAAATCTATCATCTTGCTCTATATTAATTAATTCTGATTCAACAATAGTTGTATCTCCTAATAATCCCAACAACTTATAATTGTATTCATCTGCAATCTCTAAAAGTAGTCTCGATGTATTTATACTACTAATATCACTTGTAACCACATTGGCTACAGTTTTTTTCATAATATAAAATTCAAATATCGCTATCAATGAGGATAATAAAAGGATAAAACCCACAATTACAAATCCAATAGAAATTTTTCTCCTTACAATCATATATTACAATTAATAAACCATTGCAAAATTACAAAAAACATAATAATAATGCTCCTTTATAGAGCAAATATAAGAGAGAACTCTTCTTTTCTTTTTATTTCTCTATTTTGTTAATAGTAATGTTTTATATAGTGCATTTACTAATTGAACTTAGTACTTAGTAATTTTAGAATTCTATTTTGAATTTACAATTCATTATAGTATATTTGTTACTATAACCTATTAACTATTATAGTAATATGAAAACAAACAACCAATTAGATTCTTTTCTACTCTATTCTCTTCCTGCACTGTTGATGATTCTTTTCA
>CAMNNS010000064.1 GCA_946545765.1 uncultured Bacteroidales bacterium
AATGTTGAACATGGTGGCTCTTTAACTATTATCGCAACAGCCCTAACAGAGACAGGTTCTAAGATGGATGAGGTTATCTTTGAGGAGTTTAAAGGAACCGGTAATATGGAACTTCAATTAGATAGGCGATTGTCTAACAAGAGAGTGTTCCCTGCTGTAGATGTTACTTTAAGTTCTACCCGTAGAGATGACTTGTTGGTAGATAAAGAGACATTGAGCCGTACATGGCATCTAAGAAATTTCTTATCTGACATGAATAGCGTTGAAGCTATGGAGTTTATGAAGAGCAGATTAGAGAAAACAACTTCTAATGAAGAATTCTTAGTCTCTATGAATGGCGATGAATTAAAGTAGAATATCACATTGCCGTTCAACATAATTCTCATATAATGCCAATAAGATAAACAATATATAGTAGTAACAAATCAACCTTTGATATTCGGGATATTTATAAAATTATACACTTTATAAACTGAATATACAAATTCCAAAGGTTTAGAGACTAATGAGAATACGCTTCTTGTTTCTATTTTGCAGCAATAATATCTACCTCTACCATAGCATTTTTTGGTAGTGCCGCTACTTGATAAGCAACTCTTGCAGGGTATGGTTCACTAAAGAATTGAGCATAAACTTCATTGAGTGCGGCAAAATTTGCTAAATCTTGAAGATAGCATGTTACCTTAACTGCATCACTCATCTTAAAACCACCCTCTTCTAAAACAGCTTGTAGGTTTTTGAAAACTTGTGTTAATTGTTCTTTAAATCCACCTGCAACAAACTCTCCTGTTTGTGGGTCAATTGGAAGTTGTCCCGAAGCATAAAGTGTATTATCAACAATAACTGCTTGGCTATAAGTGCCTACTGCTTTTGGTGCATTAGGGCTTGCTACAATTTTTTTCATAACTTAATATTTAAAATGTTAATATTTTATCCTATAGTATATCCGATATAACCATAAATTATTGCCACTAAACAGCAAACAATTTTACTATAAAACCAACTCTTCCTATTGTGAGACAGCAATGGTAAAGATACATGCCCTTGTTGTGCTATCATGTTGGTTGTTAATATGTATAATGGTATAGTACCATTAAAAGCAAGTATAACAAATATTAGGTGTGGTCCCGATGTTGGTATAATCCCAATGATCGATGCTAATAATATTAGCATAGGAGTATATGCTGTGTGGGAGTTAACAACTCTCTCTATATCGTTAAACTGTAGTAATATATTACATACAATCAGTGCTCCGAGACTCCACATTAAAGTTTGTAATAAATGCTGTTTAACAATATGTTTAAATATATGCTCTTTTATAAAATGGTCTGATGTTGTAGCTGTCTTTAGCAATGTGTATATTCCTATTAAAAGAAAAATAATATTTATTTTTCCTTCTGTAATTAGCAAACTACCACTATCATTATTATCTAAGAAAATACTGATTGTTAGAATAGTGATAAATGTTAGTATTGCCGAGAGTATTATAATCCTCTCTCTCGATGCGTATTTTAGTTTTCTGTAGGAGCTTATTTTAAAAATAGAAAATGTTTTTACTCTATCTTCATCATGAATTTCGTAGCCATCTTTGCACCCTTCATTTATTAAAGATTTTCCTGTTATAAATAGGATAAGATTGATGATATATCCTACAACAAAGCCACATATAATAGTGGTGGCTAAAACCATTAAATATTTGGAAGGTAATAGACTTATCATAAATAAAGATTCATCACCGCACGATGCTATCATTGCGGCACATAATGCTCCAAAAGTCACGATTTTATGAGAATATAAAGAGACAACGGCAAAACCACCTCCACAACCCGGTACCGCCCCTAATAGAGTGGATAAAAGTAGTTGTTTGGTAGGGGATTTTTTTAGCTTATATACAGATCTACCATTACTAAGAGTGTTCAAATATTCTAAAAAAATCATCATTACAATAACCAAAAATGTTATTGTAGTAGCTTCTATAATTATATGGTAGGAATTACCTAAGAACTCTTTCATATTAGAGAATTATTTTTCTCTCTCTTTCTGATATAATTCTATTAAAGATTCTGCAGCCATAAAAGAATCTATACTTCCAGAGAGAACTTCTTCCTCTTTTTTTCTTAGTGCCTTTTCTATAGTAGGGTTATCATAGAATTCGTTTCTTAAAGTTTCGTTAATACTTTCGTACATCCAATATTTAGCTTGCTGATGTCGTTTGAAGTCGTAATAACCATTCTTCTTCACAAGTTTGAAATAATCTTGTATTATCTTCCAAATTTCCGGAAGTCCCTTTTTAGTTACTGCAGAAGATGTTACAGCAGTTGGTACCCAGCCCGAATCTGTTGGAGGGAATAAGTGAAGAGCCCCGGCGTATTGGGCTTTTGCACCTTCTGCCTTATCTACATTACTTCCATCTGCTTTGGTGATAGCAATAAGATCACTCATCTCCATAATCCCCCTTTTTATCCCTTGTAAATCATCTCCAGCACCGCTAAGCATGAGTAACAAAAAGAAATCGCTCATAGAATGAACAGCAGTCTCGCTCTGTCCTACACCTACAGTCTCTATAAAAACAACATCGTACCCAGCAGCTTCGCAGAGAATAATACTTTCTCGTGTTTTTCTTGTAACTCCACCTAACGAACCGGCAGAAGGTGAGGGGCGTATAAATGCCTTTGGATCTTTTGCAAGGGTCTCCATCCTCGTTTTATCTCCAAGAATACTGCCACCTGTTTTCTCACTCGAAGGGTCAATCGCCAATACTGCAAGTTTATGCCCGCTACTGGTTATATAACCACCAAAAGCCTCAATAAAAGTACTTTTACCTGCCCCAGGAACCCCTGTTATCCCTATTCGCATAGTGCGAATTTTACTCTTCTTAATCTTCTCTTGACAACCTTTTATAATCTCTTTTGCAATAGTTCTATGTTCGGGATTTGAACTCTCAACCAAAGTGATAGCCCTACCTAATACAGAAGTGTCACCGGCAAAGATTCCTTTCAGATATTCTTTAAGGGTTAGTAATGTAGGTCTTTTTTTATATATTTTAGACAAATAAGGATTTACAGATGGGGGTTGGGCAACTCCTTCATTTACAACAAGTGCTGTGTCTGGCTTATCTGATTTTTTAGGTGGCCAGTTATCTGTTATTTTAGTCATTTTTTTACTATTAAACTATTTTACAATCTCACCACTTACAAATAGATTAACCAATGGTCTTTCTGGAGAATTTGTTACAAGTGTAATCGTAAAGACTTCGTAATTATTAATCTCTTTAGGGGTAATTACTGCATTAAGTGTAACTTTTTCCCCTACGTTTATCTCATCGGGACAAGTTATTTTTATGTTTGCTCCATTAGTTTCAACCTTGTAAATGATGAGTTTTTTCTTACCAATATTTTTAAGATTGAATTTTGCATTAAACTTCTCTCCAACTTTAGCAGAATCAAATTCTATAGAACTCTTTTCTGCCTGCACTCTTGGCCCATTATCTATTTCTTCTTGAGTTAAAGATGTGTAAGGTGTAACTATTGTTGTCTCAGTGATAAATTTTTTCTTTTGTTCAACCCCATTGCATACAAATGAGGCGTAGTATCTGGTTCTTCCCCAATGTTTTGCAAGTTTAGTATTTATAGTGTAACTTATAATGGCACTTTCTCCGGGGTCTAATGTAGATGGTTTGATTTGGATAGATAACCCCGGTGAGACATTCTTAAAAGAAACAGTTACTTTTTTATCTGAAAGATTAATAACGCTTTCACTCTCCGAGCGTTGTAACCCTTGCTCTATTTGCCCGCCATTTTGTATCTCTTTCCTCATACCAAGTGGTCCAAATTTATTCGGAAACAATTCGGCACTCGTTTTACCTTTTTCGTAAACTATTCCAGCTATCCTAAGTATAATTGGTTTTTGAGATGATGATATATATACAGTAAATGTTTTATCAAAAGGGTATGGCCCTTGGTCGTTAAGATATGTAACAACTATCTCCCCCTCTTCACCCGGTTTGATAGGGGATTTTACATACTCTGCAACAGAACAACCACAAGAGGATATAACATTATTTATCACTATTGGCTTATCGCTGATGTTCTTGTATTTAAAAGAACCCTTTTGCGGTCCGTCATCTATTGATATTTTTCCAAAGTTATACACAACCTTTTCAAACCGTAAATCTGTAGTATGACCAGATTGTCCAAAAGTTGGAATAAAGTAGCTAATCAATAGACAAATTATAAGTGTTAATCTTCTCATATTTAATCAGTTAAATGTTTTATATTGTAAATATGGAATTGTATTCAATTATTATTAAATTTGTATGTTCAAAATTAATAATATTAACCTTAAAAAAAACTATTTTAAAATCTTTTTATATGAAGTTTACTAACAAATTCTTTACCAGTACTGTTACAATATTGGTTTTAAGCATGATGATTTATTCTTGCACAGCTAAATATGAGACAGTTAAAGGTGATCCCACAAACACTAAAATTTATACTTTAGACAATGGGCTAAAGGTGTATTTAACAGTTACAAAGAAAGAACCTCGTATTCAAACTTATGTAGCTTTTAGAGTTGGAAGTAAAAATGACCCTTCAGAAACTACAGGGTTATCTCACTATTTAGAACATTTACTCTTTAAAGGTACCGAAAAATTTGGTACAATGAATTATGAGTTGGAGAAACCATATTTAGACAGAATAGAAGAAGAGTTTGAAAAATATAGGACAATGGTAGATCCTCAAGAGAGAAAAGCACAATATGCAATTATAGATTCGTTATCGTATGAGGCATCTCAATACTTTATTGGTAATGAGTATGATAAAATGATGGCATCTATAGGGGCAAAAGGTTCAAATGCTTTCACCTCTTTTGATATGACAGTATATACAGAAGATATTCCTTCTAATCAAGTTGAAGCTTGGGCTAAAGTGCAATCAGACAGATTCCGTAATTTAGTAATCAGAGGCTTCCACACAGAGTTGGAGTCTGTTTATGAGGAGTGTAATTTAGGATTATCAGATGATGGTGGTAATGCTTCAGATACTTTATTGTTTACCCTATTTGACAAGCACCCTTATGGTGAACAAACAACAATAGGGACTCAAGAACATTTAAAGAACCCATCAATCATAAATATTAAAAATCACTATTATAATTTTTATGTACCTAACAATACAGCTATTTGTATGGCAGGCGATTTTAATCCCGATGAGGTTATTAAAATTATAGAGAAATATTTTGGTGATTGGGAGAGAAATGATAACATAAAGATGTTAGAATTTGAAGAGGAAGAACCTATCAATGAGCATATAGAAAAAAATGTTTATGGTTTAGAGGCACCATTTATTGAAATGGGATGGCGTTTCTCTTCTCCGTATAGAGCAACAAGAGAGGGGATTAACTATACAGAAGACACCCTTTACCTAATCAAAAATATCTTATATAATGGTAGGGCTGGTTTATTTGATAAAGAGATAAATAGACCAAGAAAAGCTTTAAGTGTTAATGCTTATTCTTATACATTGGCAGATTATATTGTTTTCTTCTTGGGGGGTGAACCAAGAGATGGCCAATCTTTAGAAGAGGTTAAAGCATTGGCATTTGAACAATTAGATAGGATTAAAAAAGGAGATTTTGATGAATCTATTCTAAAATCTATATTAAACAATTATAAGAGACAGAGAATGCAGATGTTAGAGTCTTACAGAAGTTTAGCAAACTTACAATATACTGCATTTATCAATCAAATTCCATGGGAGTATGTTGTTACTCAAACTCAGCGATTAGAGAATATAACTAAACAAGATATTGTTGATTTTGCAAATAGGCATTTTAATGATAACTATGTTCAAGTTAATAAATTACAAGGAGAACAAGTTGGTATTAAGAAATTAGAAAAACCGGCTATAACTCCAATAAGAACAAATAGAGATACTTCAAGTTCATTCTTAAAAGAGGTAGATCTAATGGTTAAATCGGCAAAACCAATCGAACCAGTATTTGTGGATTTTGAGAAAGAACTCGAGATAGGAGAATTTAATAATGTGGGTGAAATCTATTACAAGCAAAATGTAGATAATACTATTTTTGCCCTTAATTATTACTTTAGCAACGGAAGTAACGATAATAAGAGACTTCCTTATGCATTATCTTATATATCTTCTCTTGGAACAGACTCTTTAACAGCAGATCAGATAAACGATAAATTCTATGATTTAGCATGTAATTATTCATTGGCATCAGGTGTTAATGAGGCAACATTAGCTGTATCTGGTATAGATGAGTCTATGGAAGAGGCTCTCAAATTATTTGAGCATCTTGTTAATAATGTTAAGCCGAATGAAGAGTTGCTTAATATGATGAAACAGAATTGGGTTAGAGAGATGATGAATCAGAAAATGAGTAAGAGTGCTAATGAATCGGCAATCAATATGTATGCAGTATATGGTCCAGAGAATCCTATAACTTTAGATTTAAAACCTTTAGAGATATTGGCTCTTACTTCAGACCAACTTATCGCTGACCTTAAAGATTTATTAAGCCATAAACATTCTATCCTCTATTATGGCCCATTATCTTATGAAGATGCTAAATCTAAGGTAGAAAAACTACATAAAGTGGGTGAGAATTTGGCAGAATATGCTCCTTCTAAAGTATTAGTTGCCGCAAGTACCAAAGAGCCTGTGATTTATATAGCTCCATATAAAGCGAATCAGATCAATATGTATAGAATTTCTACATACGATGATATAGAATATGACCCATATAAAGATGCACTTACAAGATTGTATGACGCATATTTTGGTTCTGGTATGAGTTCTATAGTATTTCAAGATATAAGAGAGGCAAAAGGTCTTGCATATCACGCAAGTGCATTTACTTCGCTACCATCGAGAGTAGGGCAAAAGCCTTATTATACAGCAAGAGTATATACTCAAAATGACAAAATGATAGATGCGATGAAAGCATTTGATGAAATCTTGACTAATATGCCAGTTTCTGAGAAATCGTTTGAGGTTACAAAGAATAACCTTATTCAGAACTATGCAACAACTCGTTATAATGGAGCTAATGTTATTTTAAGGTATTTAGCATTAAAAGACAAAGGGGTAGGTTTAGATTATGATAAGAGATACTATGAATATTTACAAAGTCTTACTCTACAGGATATTATCAAATATCAACAAGATTATGTGAAGGGTAGGACATTTACTACAGGAATCTTAGGTTATCCTGCAGAGTTAGATCTTAAGAGTATAGATCCAAGTTACGGTAAAATTAAGATTTTAAAGACCGAAGATATATTTGGTTATTAGAAATTTGATTTTGGCGAGGAATTTGTATCTTTGTCGTCCAAAATTGACAAATAAAAGAATTAAATTAACAACAATTAAATTTTTCAAATTATGGCTTACAAAATTTCAACAGATTGTGTTGCTTGCGGAACTTGTGAGGGAGAGTGCCCAGTTGGTGCTATCTCTTCTGGTGATATCTATAAGATAGATCCAAGTCTTTGTACAGATTGTGGAACTTGTGCAAACGCTTGTCCTGTAGGTGCTATTTCGCAAGAATAATTTATTTTAAATAGAATTTTTAAGGGAATAACTTTTTAGTTGTTCCCTTTTTTATGCTATTTTAACAACAACTTTTTGAAAGTTCAATTAGTAAATGCAACTTTATAAAAGCTTACAATTAACAAAGTAATAACCCAAACTATTAATAAACATAAATCTGTTATAAGGAGAGAGGTAAAAAGAAATTGTGTATCCTTACATTATAATTTGCGATATTGTAAATATTAGATATATTTTCTCATAAATTGTTTTTTTAACCATTTCATTTATAGAGATATATAAAAGAATAAGTGTCCCAAAAAAGGTACCTTTTTTGGGACACTTATCACTTCACACCACAAAGGTAAAAAAAAATTCTTGTTGTGCAACTTTTTTATGTTTTATTTTTCTGTAATATCACGCATAATATTGATTATATGATATTTTTAATAAGTTAGTAAAGAAAGTGTCATTTCTCTCTTTTATTCTTTTTCTTCTGTCAAAT
>CAMNNS010000065.1 GCA_946545765.1 uncultured Bacteroidales bacterium
GCTTGTACTCCCTTTGATCTTCTCTCCTATCTTCTCTCCTCACATTTCGCTCTGCAAAATTATATGCATGGACAAAATTTAGCGAAGTTCTCTCTTTTATAACATCAGGATTTTTAATATACTCTTTTGGTATTTCCTTTAAAAATCTACTCGGCTCATTTCTCTGATAATTACCATATTGCAATCTTTGGGCAGCAAAAGATAATTTAACGCACTCTTTAGCCCTTGTTAAAGCTACATAAAAGAGCCTCCTCTCCTCCTCTATATCTTTTTGAGAAGAGAGGTACAAGCCTCCCGAAGGGAAGAGATTTTCCTCCATACCAACAACATATACATAAGGGAACTCTAATCCTTTTGCAGCGTGAACTGTCATTAGCGATATTTTATTATTCTCCTCTTCTTTATCTAAAGGTTTTGTTATATCTGAACTCTGCTGGGCTAAATCTGCTGTAGAAATTAGTGCAATATTCTGTAAATAAAGGTCTAATGTTATTAGAGGTGCTTCTGCATCTATTACTTCTCCCTCTTTTAGTAGTTCTCTAACCCCCTCATCAACAAAACCCTTAATAGAATTAAAAAATTCAAGTGCATATTCATATCTTGTTTGCCCCTCTAAAGATTTATCCTCTTTTAATGAAGCGGTTATTTGAAACTCTTCATCGATAAGTTTTGCAATCTCATAAGCATCTAATTGATAAATCATTACTCTTATTCTCTCTACTGATTTAACAAAACTTCTAACTTTTAAGAGGGTTGCTGGTCTTATACCTATTTCGTTATCATTTATCAAATTCACTAACTCACAGATAGACAACCCTTTTTCTGATGCTAAAGAGATAATTTTCTCCATAGAGGTAGCCCCGATACCACGGGAAGGGAAATTTATAACCCTTTTAAATGCCTCATCATCTTTATCATTGATAACTAAACGCAAATATGCCACCAAACTTTTTATCTCTGCCCTATCATAAAATGAACGTCCGCCATAAATCTTGAAAGGTAAATTTTTCCCCCTCAATGCTTCCTCTATTACCCTACTCTGTGAATTTGTCCTATAGAGAATTGCAAAATCTTCATATTTAAGTTTATCTTTATGTATCTGAGAAATTATAGAGGAGGCTACCAATGTTGCCTCTTCTTTTTCTGCATAAGCAGATATTAATTCTATCTTCTCTCCCGATATTCTTTCTGAATAACATTCTTTTGAAAGCTGACCTTTATTATGTTTTATCAATGAGTTAGCAGCATCTACTATATTTTGTGTAGATCTGTAATTCTGCTCTAACCTAAATACATTTGCGTTTGGGTAATCTTTTTGGAATGAAAGGATATTCTCAATCCTTGCCCCTCTGAATGCGTATATACTTTGAGCATCATCACCAACAACTGTAATATTTTTATGTTTCTCTGCAAGTGCCCTTAATATAAGATATTGCAATCTATTTGTATCTTGATACTCATCTACTAAAATAAAATTAAATCTATCTCTTATCTTAGCAAACTCGTTTGGGAATATATCGACAAGCTTATAGGTATTGAGTAAAATATCATCAAAATCCATAATATTCTGCTCTCTACACCTTTGGGTATATAAAGAAAAAACTTCGTGTAACCTACCCCTTTTGGTCTTCTTATCAGATTCCATAAGTTCTATATAAGAAGTGTATGAATTACTTGTGATTAGATTATTCTTACATTCTGATATTCTCGAACTTATCTCATTAGGTTTGTAAATTTTATCATCTAACCCCAACTCTTTTATACATCTCTTTACTAAAGTTTTAGAATCATCTTTATCGTATATGGTAAAGGTTTGCGAGTAACCTAAAACCTCAGCATACTGAATTAGGAATTTCAAAAATACAGAATGAAAAGTGCCTGCAAATAACCGATATGCCAATCTATCACCGATAAGTTGAGCTATACGGGTTTTCATCTCGGCAGCTGCTTTGTTCGTAAATGTTAAGACCATTATACTACTTGGGTCGTAGTTATGACATAAAATATTTGCAACCTTAGAGGTTAGGACTCTTGTTTTACCACTACCTGCACCTGCTATGATTAAAGAGGGGCCAAGTAAACATTCAACTGCTTCTTTTTGAGCACTATTAAGCGTGTCAATAATATTTTCTCTCATATTCTCCATTTCAGCTAACAAATGTAATTATATTTTAGTTTTTATCTAATTAGTTGTGTATATTTGCAGGCATTTATTAACTAATAAAAAAGTAAATCCTAAATATAAATGGAGACAATAAGACTAAAAAAAGGGCTTGACCTTAAAATTAAAGGTGAAGCTACAAAAAAAGTCCTTACAACTATTTCTCCTAAAGTTATAGCTTTACAGCCCTCTAATTATAAGGGAGTTTTTCCTAAACTTCATGTACAAGAGGGAGATACAGTAAAAGCAGGGCAAATTATTTTTTCTGATAAAAAAAGAGAACAAATTTGCTTTACATCGCCTATAAGTGGCACTATTAAAGCTATTGTGAGAGGGGAAAAAAGGAAACTTCTTGCAATAGAAATTGCTCCAGATGGTAAAAATGATTATTTGACATTTGAGCCAATATCTGAAGTTAGTAAAGCTAATCGCGATGAGATTCAAAAAAGACTTTTAGAGAGTGGTTTATGGGCAGGGATAATTCAACGCCCGTATGGTATCATTGCAAATCCTACAGATACTCCAAAGGGGATATTTATATCTTCCTTTAACACAGCACCTTTAGCCGCTGATTTAAATTTTACGACTAAAGATGAAGTTGATGCTATTCAAATTGCTGTAGATGCATTATGTAAATTTACCGATAAAATTTATGTTAATGTTAAAGCCGACGCTCCTGCATCTCCTCTTAGCAGATTAAAAAATGTTGTTTTTACTGCATTTAAAGGTGCTCATCCTGCTGGTAATGTTGGAGTACAGATTTCTCATATTGCACCTATCGGTAAAGGAGATATTGTTTGGACAATTTCTCCTATGACACTTATTGCTATGGGAAAACTTTTCTCTAAAGGAATCTACGACACACAAAGGTTGGTAGCAGTTACTGGACAAAGAGTCAAAGAACCTGCGTATGTTAAATGCCTCCCTGGCACCTCTATTCAATCTATTTGCGAAGCTTTTGAAATAGAAAAAGAGGTAGAAATATGTGGTCAAGAGTGTGGTATCAGATATATTAGCGGAAATGTCTTATCGGGAGAGGATGTTGGAGAAAATGGTTATCTCAATTTTTACGATGACCAAATCACACTTATATCAGAAGGAAATTATAGAGAACTATTCGGTTGGGCTAAAATCTTTAGACCTAAGAAATTCTCCCTTTCTCACACCTATTTTTCTTGGTTAACCCCTAAGAAAAAATATAAAGTTGACTCAAACACAAATGGTGGTGAAAGACCTTTTGTTGTAAATGGTGTTTACGAAAAAGTTCTTCCAATGGATATTTATCCTGTATATCTACTTAAAGCGATTCTTGCTCAAGATATAGAAAAAATGGAACAACTTGGTATTTATGAAGTTATCGGCGAAGACCTCGCTTTATGCGAATATGTTTGCCCATCTAAGATAAATATCCAAGAGATTGTAGAAAATGGTATAAACTTAATGTTAAAGGAGATGGCTTAATTATGGAAAATCCTATTTTAAAATTGATAGACAAAATAAAGCCAACTTTTAGCAAAGGTGGAAAATTAAGTTGGCTTCACTCTACTTTTGAAGCATTTGAGACTTTTGCAGCAGTACCTTCTACAACTACAAAAGGAAGAACACAAATCAAAGATTGTGTAGATTTAAAGAGAGTTATGATTGCTGTTGTTGTTGCTCTTATACCACCTTTCCTTTTTGGAATGTGGAATACAGGAGATCAACACGCTACCGCTTTTGGATTGGAATGGGGATTCTGGCTAAAAGTATGGTTTGGATTCTATAAGGTATTGCCTCTATTTTTAGTCTCTTATATCGTTGGTTTAGGGATTGAATTTGCTGTTGCTCAAGTTAGAGGGCATGAGGTAAACGAAGGGTATTTAGTATCTGGTTTTATTATCCCGATGATTATGCCTATAGACATACCTTTATGGATATTAGCACTTTCTGTTGCTTTTGCTGTTATCTTTGGAAAAGAGATATTTGGTGGTACAGGAATGAATATCTGGAATCCTGCACTTTTAGCAAGGGCATTTGTATTTTTTGCTTATCCTTCTGTTATATCTGGAGATACTATCTGGATAGAGGGGCTTACAAATGCAACCAGTGCAATAGATGGATTCTCAGGAGCTACACCTCTTGCCATAGCTGCAGAAGGAGGAGAAGCTCCATCACTTCTACAAATGTTTATAGGTAATATACCCGGTTCATTTGGAGAGACATCTACCATAGCAATACTTTTGGGTGCTGCCATTTTAATCTTTACCGGGGTTGCAAGTTGGAAAATAATGCTTAGTACTGTAATTGGTGCTCTTGCGGTAGGATTTCTTGCAAATGCACTTGCCCCTGCAGGTTCTTTTTCTGCATATCCTGCGATAAATCACCTTGTTATGGGTGGATTTGCATTTGGAGCAGTATATATGGCAACAGACCCTGTATCTTCTGCTCAAACAGAGGTTGGTAAATGGATATATGGCTTTTCTATAGGAGCACTTTGTATAATTTTAAGATTGTTTAATCCTGGTTATAGAGAGGGGATGATGTTAGCTATTTTGCTTATGAACACAATGGCACCTATTATAGATTATTGTGTTATAAGGCCTAACATAAGAAGAAGAGAAAAAAGAGCAGCCACAAAATAGAAGATTATGAATACTAATAAGAATTCTTATACAATTATTTATGCAACAATATTAGTTGTAGTTGTTGCTGCCTTGCTTGCTATTGTATCATTAGGATTAAAAGATAGACAACAAGAGAATATTCAAGTTGAAAAACAAATGAATATTCTTGGTAGTGCTAACCTTGGAAAGGATGTAAAAAATGTTTCAGATAAAAACAGTTACATAAAAGAAGAGTTTTCTAAATATGTAAAAGAGGCATTTGTTATAAACGCTAATGGAGAGGTTATTGCCAAAGATTCTACTGATATTGTAAAGAGTAAAGCTTTTGGTATTGAACCATCTGCTCAATTTGATATTATGAGAAAGATTGAGCAAGGTAACACATCATATCGTGATAAATTGGAACTTCCTATATTTATTTGTTACACTCCCGAAGGAGAAAAACTAATTATTCTCTCTTGCTATGGCTCGGGATTATGGGGGCCAATATGGGGTTTTATTTCGTTAAAAGATGATTTCCAAACTATAAGTGGTGCCCTATTTGACCATGCAAGTGAAACTCCTGGTTTAGGAGGAGAAATTGTCACCGATAAATTCCGTTCACAATTCATAGGTAAAATAGTTATGCAAGATAATAATATAGTACCTATCAAAATTGTTAAGGGAGGAATCAAAGATGCCAAACACGAAGTAGATGCACTTAGTGGAGCAACCATTACAAGTGTCGCAGTACAAACAATGATAGAGAACTGGTTGAAGGTTTACGAACCTTTTCTTGAAAAACAAAAATAGTTATGGCAATGGATAAGAAAATTTTTACAACACCTATTCTCAAGTCCAATCCTATTACAGTTTTGGTTCTTGGTATATGTTCATCACTTGCGGTAACTGTTAAGTTAGAACCCGCATTAGTTATGGCAGTTTCTGTTACAATTGTAACAGGTCTATCAAGCTTTTTAATATCGCTTATAAGGAAAACTATCCCTAACAGAATAAGAATTATTGTTCAACTTGTCGTAGTGGCAATGTTTGTTATTCTTATTCAACAAATTCTAAAAGCATACGCTTATGACGTTAGTAAACAATTATCTGTTTATGTCGGTCTAATTATTACTAATTGTATAATTATGGGTAGAATTGAGGCTTTTGGTCTTAACGAGAAACCTCTACCATCTTTAGTTGATGGTTTGGCTAATGGTTTAGGCTATGGACTTATATTAGTTATAGTAGCCTTTATTAGAGAACTATTTGGAAGTGGCACCCTATTAGGAATACAAGTTATTCCTCAATCGTTTTATGAGGCGGGCTATATGAATAACGGACTATTTATTATGCCACCAATGGCTTTGATATTAATAGGTTGCTTTATTTGGATACAAAGAATTTTTCAAAAAGAAGAGAGTAAATAAAAGGACACATTATGGAAACAATTAGTTTATTTGTAAAATCTGTCTTTGTTGACAATATGATTTTTGCATACTTTCTTGGAATGTGTTCATTCTTAGCTGTATCCAAAAATGTTAAAACTTCTGCCGGGTTAGGTATTGCGGTTATATTTGTTTTAGGTATCACCTTACCTATCAACTATCTACTTAATAAATACATACTTACCCCTGGAGCACTAATATGGCTATCACCATCTTTAGCAGATATAGATTTAAGCTTTTTAAGTTTCATTATCTTTATTGCTGTTATTGCTTCCTTTACACAACTCGTAGAGATGATTGTGGAGAAATTTTCTCCATCATTATACTCTTCATTGGGTATATTTCTACCGCTTATAGCTGTAAACTGCGCAATATTAGGTGCCTCTCTTTTTATGCAAGAAAAAGCATTTGCTACTTTAGGAGAAGCAACAGTCTATGGTTTAGGAAGCGGATTTGGATGGTTTATTGCTATTGTCTCTATAGCTGCTATAAGAGAAAAAATTACTTATTCAAATGTTCCCAAAGCTCTTCAAGGACTCGGTATTACATTTATAATTTCGGGACTTATGGCTATAGCCTTCATGAGTTTTATGGGGATTAAATTTTAAGAGGAGGAGAAATTATGAGCATTGTAATTATAGTTTCTATTATCGCATTTTTAATTATAACATTATTACTTGTAGCTCTACTGCTTATTGCTAAAGCTAAGCTACTTCCGAGTGGTAATGTTACAATCGATATAAACAATGGTGAGAAAAAATTAGAAGTTCCATCGGGTGATACACTTCTAAACACTTTGGCAGAAAACAAGATTTTCCTTCCATCAGCATGTGGTGGAAAAGGAAATTGCGGAATGTGTAAATGCCAAGTAATAAGCGGAGGAGGAGGCATACTTCCAACAGAAACAGGTTTCTTTACCCGTAAAGAGCAATTAACTAACTGGAGATTAGGTTGCCAGGTTAAAGTTAAAGAGAATATTGGTATTTTATTACCAGCAGATGTTCTTGGCGTTAAGAAGTGGGAGTGTACTGTAGTAAGCAACAAAAATGTTGCTACGTTTATAAAAGAGTTTATTGTTAAACTTCCAGAAGGTGAGAATGTAAACTTTAAAAGTGGAGGCTATATTCAAATAGATGTACCTGCTTGTGAGGTTGACTATAAAAATATTGAAGTAGAGGATGCATACCGTACAGATTGGGATAAAATGGGTATCTTTAATCTTAAAATGGTTAATCCTACCCCTACTTTCCGTGCTTACTCTATGGCTAATCACCCCGCTGAAGGGAATATTATTATGTTAAATGTACGCATTGCCACACCTCCATTTGACAGAGCAAGAGGTGGATTCGCTAATCTGAATCCTGGGATTTGTTCATCTTATATTTATTCCTTAAAACCTGGAGATAAGATAACAATATCAGGACCTTACGGGGAATTTTTTGTTAAAGATACCGAGAACGAAATAGTGTTTATTGGTGGTGGGGCAGGAATGGCACCTATGCGATCACATATTTTCCACCTATTTAAAACACTTCATACCAAAAGAAAAGTTAGTTTTTGGTACGGAGCACGTTCTAAGAGAGAAATGTTTTATGAAGAAGATTTTGAGGAAATAGCAAGGGAAAATCCTAATTTTTCATACCATGTAGCACTCTCTGATGCTTTACCAGAAGATAATTGGCAGGGGCCTACAGGTTTTATACACCAAGTTCTTTATGACAATTATTTAAAAAATCACACTGCTCCCGAAGATATTGAATACTACTTATGCGGTCCGCCTATGATGACAAGTTCTGCTGTAGATATGCTTGATAATTTAGGAGTGCCACCAG
>CAMNNS010000066.1 GCA_946545765.1 uncultured Bacteroidales bacterium
AGATGATTTTCCGACATTAGGTCTCCCAACAATTGTTATTTTTGGTAAATCATCTTCATTCTCTTTTTTATATGCTACTTTTGCTTTAGTGAGTTCTTGACAGATTCTATCCATAAGATCTCCTGTCCCACCACCGTTAGCAGCCGCAATAGATATAGGCTCGCCTAAACCGAATTTATTAAACTCATAAGTGCCAAACATTCTGTCTCCTGTATCAACCTTATTAACAACAAGAATGACAGGCTTATCAGACCGTCTGAGAATTTTAGCAATAGAATCATCATAATCGGTAATACCAGTTTGAACATCGCACATAAAAAGTATAACATCTGCCTCTTCTATAGCTGCCAACACTTGTTTGCGAATCTCATTCTCAAATATATCATCTGAGTTTGTTGTATATCCGCCAGTATCTATAACAGAAAAAGTTGTACCGCACCATTCAGATTTTCCATAATGTCTATCTCTTGTAACACCTGCAGTTTCATCTACAATTGCTTTCTTCTCTCCTACCATACGATTGAAGAGGGTTGATTTGCCTACATTTGGGCGTCCAACTATTGCTACTATTCCCATCTTATTATAAATTATTTATCTGATATATAGCTTTTTAAAGAACATTCATGGTCGCACGAGCGGCATGATTGATCTGCAGTTAGTTTAATATGTTTACTCTTACCCCATATCCTTTCATCCTCTTCTTTCATACATATTACCCCCCTTTTTCTTAGCTCTTTATTATGTCCTATTTCTCCATCGGGAAATTTTCCGTTCTTTCTAAAGATAATATTAAAGCAGAGGGCAAAAACAGCAAACCCCACCATTATAATTGATATTAAAATTATCTTTAAAATTGTCATGATAAAGTGTGTTATAAAAGCTGTTTTTCTTTATAAACTAATGGTTTAGAACTTACATTGAGGATAGGGGGAATTTGATGAATCTTAAAAGAAGATTTTCCGACTAAGCTTTTCACTCTATCTAATATTTTTTTATCTGCAAATTTTTCTTTTTCCAACTTTTCAAAACTCTTTCCCCCCTCATTGATAGCGTACAAAATAGGATCTAATAGAGTGTAATCTGGGAGTGTATCTGTATCTTTCTGGTTCTCCCTTAATTCTGCACTTGGTGCTTTTATTAAAGTTGATTTTGGAATAATCTCTTTCTCACTATTAATATGATATGCAAGCTCATATACATCGCATTTGTAAAGATCTGCAATTACCATCATCGCTCCCGATAAATCCCCATATAATGTACCATATCCGCAACATAGTTCACTTTTATTTGATGTATTAAGCAGTAAAGCGTTAAACTTATTTGAGTAACCCATTAAAAGAATAGATCTAATTCTTGCTTGAATGTTCTCCTCTGCAACGCTCCACCCTTTTTTCTTTGAAAATATAGGCTCTAAATCTTTGATAAATTTATTATACAAATCGCTGATAGATATTACATTATATTGGATATCCAAATTTTCGGCAAGATCTACTGCATCTTGAATAGAGTGTAATGTTGAAAAATCACTTGGCATCATAAAACCATGAACATTCTCTTTGCCAAGTGCCTCAACCGCCAAAGCCGCTACAACAGCAGAGTCTATTCCACCGCTCAATCCTAAAACAGCTCTCTTTGCATTACAAGAAGCGAAATATTGTTTTATTCCATTTACTAACTTGTGATGTACCTCTGGTATTGTAAATTCTTTATTTATCTGCATTTGTATAATTATTTGTTTTAGTACATAAAAGATGTACTAAAAGATTTATCTCTATAAACCTTGTCTATTACATCTCCAAATAGTTCAGCAACAGATATTACTTTTATTTTTGAAGTGTCTGTACCCATTGGTGCTCTAAGTGGAATGGTGTCTGTAACAACTAATTCTTCAAGTGGAGAAGAGGAGATATGTTCGTAAGCTTGTCCTGATAATACAGGGTGTGTACAGATAGCTCTTACACTATTTGCCCCCTTGTCTTTCAGCATTTTAGCTGCTTTGCATAAAGTGCCTGCAGTATCAACCATATCATCAACTATAATAATGTTTCTCCCCTCTACATCTCCAATAGCTGTCATTGAACCGACAACATTAGCTTTTTCCCTACTTTTATGGCAAATAATCATTGGACATCCTATAATTCTTGAATAAGCATTCACCCTTTTAGCACTTCCCATATCGGGAGCGGCTATAGATAAATTCTCCAATTTTAAAGAGCGAAGATATGGGAGAAAAATAGAACTTGCGTAAATATGGTCAACAGGAAAATCAAAGAATCCTTGTATTTGATCTGCGTGTAAGTCTGCTGTCATAACTCTGTCGCAACCAGCAGCATGTAAAAGATTAGCAACCAATTTTGCCCCTATAGAAACCCTTGGTCTATCTTTTCTATCTTGTCTTGCCCAACCAAAGTAAGGTATCACCGCAATAACTTTATATGCCGATGCCCTTTTAGCTGCATCTATCATAAGAAGAAGCTCCATTAAATTTTCCATTGGTGGAAAAGTTGAGCAGACAATAAATAATTCTGAACCTCTAACGCTTTCTAAATAAATAGGTTGAAATTCGCCATCACTAAATACAGTAACTTCAGATTTGCCGAGTTCCATATTTAAAGATTTAGCTATTTTTTCTGCCAAATAATTTGAATTCCTTGTTGAGAAAATTTTAATAGGGTGTTCCATAGTTGTTGAGTTTATAGTGTAATATATTGTTTATCAATTATTCTACAAGTTTAAGAACTTTTGAAATATAGTTAAGCAATTCCTCTTTGCCTTCTCCATTTTGAGCAGATGTCACAAAACAAGGGGGAAGCTCTTCCCAATAGTTCAACAGCTCTTCCTTAATAGAAGCTATAGAGTTTTTTAAAGCATTTTTCCCCAATTTATCACATTTGGTAAAAACAATTGAAAATGGGATTCCCGCTCTCCCTACACTTTTTAAAAAATCTAAATCTATAGCTTGTAAAGAGTGTCTGCTATCTATTAAAACAAACAGATTAGCAAGCTCTTTAGAGCCGTTAAGAAATTGGTTATTCATTTTAGAAAGCTCACCTCTTTGCTTTTGAGATAGGCGTGCATAGCCATAGCCTGGCATATCTACCAAGTACCAATTATCATTTATAATAAAATGATTTATCGCGATAGTTTTACCAGGAGAGGCACTTGTTCTTGCCAACTCTTTACCTTTAGTCTCCTTATATGCACCTGTGCAGAGCATATTAATAAGGGAAGATTTGCCAACATTGCTCCTCCCTATAAAGGCAAATTCTGGTAGCCTTTTCTCTGGTTTGCCACTCAAAGTAACACTACTTCTACAAAAAGCTGCCTTCTCTATCTTCATTTACTTTTCTATTTATCTCACAAATTTAACAAAAAAATGGAGATTTGTTTGTACATTGCAAAACCATTTACAAAAATAGAGATGTTCGGAGAGCAAGTGCAAGAAATAGAGAAATATACACTTTTTGAACTTTTAAATAGAGTCAAAGATCTCGTGGCTGATTCGTTTTCTGAAGGGGTATGGGTTGTAGGCGAAATAGCAAGTATAAGAAACAATTGGCCTAATGGACACTGCTATTTAGAGTTACATCAGACAGAGGAGAGAACTTCTAAAGTTATTGCAAAAGCAAATGCACATATATGGAGGAGTAGGAACTATGTTATAACTCAAATGTTTAGAGAACATACAGGTGGTGATTTGTCTGTTGGGATGAAAGTTCTTCTATATGTGAAAGTTGATTTTTCTGAATCATGGGGATTCTCTTTAGATATTTTAGATATAGAGCCATCGTTTACCATAGGGGAACTTGAATTACAGAAAAGAAAAACTTTGGAAAGGTTGCAAAACGAGCGTTTAATAGATGCCAATAAAGAGTTAGCTCTCCCAATACTACCATGCAGATTGGCAATAGTTTCTGCAGAGGGGGCTGCCGGTTATGGAGATTTTTTACAACATTTAGAAGACAGCGGAATCTCCTTTAAGAAAGAATTATTTTCTGCACCTATGCAAGGAAATGAAGCTCCTAACGGGATATTTGCGGCCTTTGATGCAATAAATAAAAGAAAAAGTGAGTTTGATTTAGTAGTCTTTATAAGAGGTGGTGGGGGAGAATTAGATTTAGCATGTTTTGATGATTATCTTGTGGCAAAATCGATTGCTACATGTCATCTTCCGGTAATAAGCGGTATAGGTCATGAGAGAGATAATCATATTTGTGATATAGTCGCATCGCTGAGGGTAAAAACCCCAACAGCTGCAGCCGATTATATAATTGGTTGTTTTGAGAGAGAGAAAGAGAAACTAATAAATATCCAGAATGCGTTATTAGATGGTATTGAGGATATTATAATAGACATGAAGGATAACTTAGATAAATCAATTCAAAGGTTTATTTCAAATGTAAGGGGGAGGGTATCTAATAGCGAGATATATTTAGAAAGGGTACTACGCACTTTAGGTACTAACTTAATTAACAGAATTAACACAAGTAGGGTAGAAATCGATAGATTAAAAAACAAATTGTTTAACATCTATAGCTTTAAACTACAGCGTTCTATCTCTTTGCTTGAAATATATAATGAAAAAATAAATTCTGCCAACCCTAAGAATATTTTAGGAAAAGGGTATGCACTTATCGATGTGAATGGTAGTAGAGTTGTAAATTTAGAACAAATAAAAGAAGGGGTAAAAATGAGAGTACAAATGATCGACGGAATCGCAGAGTTTAAAGTGACTGATATTAAAATTAAGAAAAATAAAATAGTTAAAGATGGAGAATAAAACTAATAAACTAACATACGAATCTGCTGTAACAGAGTTAAATGAACTTGTTGCCAAAGTAGAAAATCAAGAGGCATCATTTGAGCAGATAGAGAAAGATATAAAGAGGGCAATGGAGTTGATAAAGTTTTGTAAGGAACAATTAAAAGGTTATAAGGAGAAGTTTGATTCTTTACAAGATGAGGTTGAAGATTTAGAATTTAATTAATAAGGAATTGTATGTGTGTTGCAGCTACAGGTTTTTTTGACGGAGTGCATAAAGGGCATTATAAAGTTATAGAGAGGGTATGTTCTTTAGCAAAGGAACAAGGGCTTGAAAGTCAGATAATAACATTTTGGCCTCACCCTCGTAGCGTTTTGCAACAAGATGCTCATGATTTAAGACTTTTAACCTCTTTAGAAGAGAAGAGAGAGTTGTTAAATAAAATGGGAATTGATAGAATTACGGTTTTAGAATTTACAAAAGAGTTTAGTGAGTTGAGTACAGAGGAGTTTGTAAAAGAGTATCTTATCAAAAGATGTGGGGTTAAAGTGTTAGTTATCGGTTATGACCATAGAATAGGGAATGAAAAAAATCAGTCTCAAGCAGAGATGATTAAAAAGTGTTCGGATGCGGGGTTGGAGGTTGTTAGAATAGAAGAAGTTACAGTAGATAATGATGAGTCGGCGATTGTAAGTTCCACCAAAATTAGAAACTTAATAAAACAGGGAGATATATTTGCTGCAAACAATTATTTAGGTTATCAATACTCTATTCGTGGAGTGGTTGTTTCTGGTAATAGATTAGGGAGAACAATAGGTTTCCCGACAGCAAATTTAAGTTTATATGACCCATTAAAGTTGGTACCTGAATGTGGTGTTTATTTAGTAAGGGCTAAACTAAATCCTAAAATGATAAACTCTGCAAAATCAAACGATTATAAAGCGATATGTAATATAGGTTATAGACCTACAGTTGGAGATAACAATAGTTTAACTATAGAGACACATCTGTTGGATTTTAATGAAGAGATATATGGATTAGATTTATCTATAGATTTTATTAGTAGAATAAGAGACGAACAAAAGTTTAGTTCTTTAGATGAATTAAAGTATCAATTAGAAATAGATAAAAATTTTGCAAGAAATAGCGATTTGTTCTGAATGTAAATAACTTAGTTAAAGCTATTTTATAAAATCTTTATCGCGATAATATTCTATTTAAAAGTTTACGAATTAATTCAATTATCAACAATAGAATTATTATCATAATTATAAATTCTCCCCAGCCTAAACTCCCCAAAAAAAGTAGTGTTCTCATATTTTAAATTTCTTTATGTTAATCTTGTTACAAAAATAACTATTTTTTTCCTCTTCTATAAAAATTAGTATATTTGCATAGAATACGGAGTAGGGGAGCCCTGCGATAGATGGGGTTCTTCTTTAATTTTATGTACTTTTTAAAATAGATATTATGCCTAAAGGACAATATGTTACAGCAGAGCATTTGGAAAAATTGAGAGAAGAATTGAATCACTTGATTACGGTGGAGAGACCTGCAGCATCTAAAGCTATAGCAGAGGCACGAGAGAAAGGTGATCTTTCTGAAAATGCGGAGTATGATGCCGCACGTGAAGCCCAAGGTTTATTAGAACTTAAAATTTCTAAGCTTCAAGACCTTATCGCGAATGCAAAAATTATAGATGAGAGTAAAATTAGTACAGATAAGGTTGGTATGTTAAGTAAAGTTACTGTTAAAAACCTTAAAACAGGGGCAAAAATGGTATTTACTATAGTTGGCGAGAGTGAGGCTAATCTTGCTGAGGGTAAACTTGCCTCTTCTACCCCTATAGGCGAGGCACTTATTGGGCATAAAAAGGGAGAGAAAGTAGATGTAAATGCTCCTGCAGGAATGATGCAATTTCTTATAGAAGATATAGCAATATAGTCCTTTTATTCAGCAATTTTATCGCGATACAAACATTAAATAATAGAATATATGGCATCAATTTTTACTAAGATTATAAACGGTGAAATACCTTGCTACAAAGTGTCGGAAGATGAGAATTATTTTGCATTCTTAGATATAAATCCTGTTTCAAAAGGTCATGTGCTTGTTATACCTAAAATAGAAGATGACTATATATTTAATTATGAACCAGAGTATTATGCTGGTTTATGGAAATTTGCACAAAAAATAGCAATTGCCCAGAAAAAAGCAATTAGTTGTAAAAGAATAGGGGTGGCTGTTATAGGATTAGAGGTACCTCATGCTCATATCCATTTAGTCCCACTACATAAAGAGGGCGATTTAGATTTTTCTGCATCAAATAAAATGACACTTCCTAAAGAAGAGATGGAGGAAATTGCGAGGGTTATAAGGGAACAACTATAACTAATGTGGAGATAAATATTTATACACTATATGAAAAGAGATTTTTTTAAAATATTTATATCTATAATCATTCTAACCCTATTTGTAAATTGTACAAATAAAGGTGGGGCTAAATTTAGATTAGAAATAGATGGAGCTTCAAAGAAACAGGTGGTTTTGAGTTTTTTAGATGTTAATAAACTTGTTACCATTGATACTCTAAAGACAAATAAATTGGGTGTTGTATCTAAAAATGTAGAGTTGCCAGACAATTCTCCAAATTTCTATTATATATCCTACAACGGAAAGAACATTGCTACCTTGCTTTTGTCTCCTGGAGATAATTTAGAAATTAAAGTAGATACTTTAGGGGAGAATATTACAGTTAATGGTTCTAAAGAGTGTGAACTATATTTGCAAATAGATAAAGATTTTAAAAAGTCTCAGAAAGAGTTTGATTCTTTGGTTACTAAATTGTTGGAATACCAAGATTTAGGCGATAAAGTAAATCAAGAAAATATCTCCTACGAATTGGGTAGATTTTATGTGAGAGAGAAAAGAGAAGCATTAAAAAATATCGTCTCTAATCCTTATTCTTTTACAAATGTGGTGTTACTATATAGGCAATTTAGTGATAACCTACCATTATTCTCCGCTTTAACTGATGGTGTTTATTTTCTTAAAGTAGCTGATTCTCTGAAAACTTTATATCCTAACTCTTTATTTGTTAAAGCATTAGAAAAAGAGGCAAATAATCTGACAAAGACAATGCAGATGAATGAGAGGCTTAAAAATCTTTCTGAGATTCCTTTCCCAGAAATTTCTTTACCCGATATAAAAGCTAATAAACAATCTCT
>CAMNNS010000067.1 GCA_946545765.1 uncultured Bacteroidales bacterium
AGAAAGACAAAAAAGAAGAACCAGTAATGGAAAAAGTTGAGAATACAGTTTGGGATGGCACTTATGAAGAATCAGGTGAACAAAATCTAATTGTATTAGAATTTAAAAATGGCACCGAATTTATTTTGCATCAATATTTTAATATTACAAAGAATAACGAAAGGGTAACGCATTGGGTACACGAAGGTACTTATACTTATAATAAGCCTAATCTTGTCTTAACCCCTACGGATGCGTACCCTGGCGGAGAGCCTAAGAGTTCTACCTCTAAAGGGCCTGGAGATATAACTTGGAAAGGAGTGGTATCAGCGACTAACGAACTTACATTAAATTTACAGCCAGGTTTAGGAATAACCGTACCAGTTAAGTTAAAGATTGCAGATTTAAAATAGTAAAACAATAAGTATAAATGAGCATCTATATTTAGGAAAGTATAAATATTGTTTAACTTAAAAATAAAGAAAATGAAAAAAATTTTAACATTCACCTTAGCATTTGCACTTGTTGCGTTTACTTTATCTTCTTGTAAGAAAGACAAAAAAGAAGAACCAGTAATGGAAAAAGTTGAGAATACAGTTTGGGAGGGGACTTATGAAGAAAGCGGTGAATTAAATCGGATTGTACTTTCATTTTCTAATGATGGTGAATTTGCTTTGGAACACCATATCAATGTTTCTAAACTTCCTGTAACTGTAACTCATTGGGTATACGTAGGTACTTATACTTATAATAAGCCTAATCTTGTGTTAACCCCTATGGATGCGTTCCCTGGCGGAAAAGGGCCTGGAGATATAACTTGGAAAGGAGTGGTATCAGCGGCTAACGAACTTACATTAGATTTACAGCCAGATTTAGGAATAACCGTACCAGTTAAGTTAAAGATTGCAGATTTAAGATAGTAAAACAATAAGTATAAAAGTGTTTTAGTATAAAACTACAAGACCGACTATTCTTAGTCGGTCTTGTAGTTTTTCTATTTTTATTTCAGTTCTTCTAAATAAGCTCCAATTGTCTTCTCTAACCCCATATACAGAGCGTCGCAGATTAGGGCGTGACCAATAGATACTTCTAAAAGGTTGGGGATTGTCTTATGAAAATATTTTAAATTATCTAAATTGAGGTCGTGCCCCGCATTTAACCCTAATCCACATCTTTCAGCTTCACATGCCGCTCTATAATAAGGTTCTATAGCCTGTTCTCTGTTTTTTTTGTAACCTTTTGCATACCCCTCTGTATAGAGTTCAACTCTGTCGCATCCACATTCTGCAGCATGTTTTATTATCTCTTCTATTGGATCTACAAAAATCGAGACCCTGATTCCTGCCTCTTTAAACTCTTTACAAACAGATTTTAGAAACTCTTTGTTCTTGATCGTGTCCCAGCCCGCATTGGAAGTGAGTGCATTTTCTGAATCGGGCACTAAAGTTACTTGTGCAGGCAATATATTTAAAACGAGTTGTTTAAATGGTTCTTTAGGATTACCTTCTATATTAAATTCTGTGGTTAGTATAGGTTTTAGATCTATAACATCTTGTTTTGTTATATGTCTTTGATCGGGGCGTGGGTGGACAGTAATTCCTTCTGCCCCAAATTTCTCGCAATCTATAGCACATTGTATTACATTTGGCATATTGCCACCACGTGCATTTCTTAAAGTTGCTATCTTATTTATATTTACGCTTAGTCTTGTTTTTGTCATGGGGCAAAAGTAGGAACATTTTATCAGAAAGCAAAGTAAAAGAGGAGATAGTTAAATTTTTGTATCTTTACGCCACTAAAAAATCTAATAATGAAAATTGCTATTTTTGGAAGGACAATAGATGAGAGTAGTAAAGATTCTCTTGTAGGTTTCTTTGAAAGATTAAAAGAAAAAAAAGGGATAGAGTGGTATATATATGATTCATTTTATAACTACCTTATATCCAAGGAATATATCGCTGATAAAACAGATTTCTTTATTACTAAAACATTTAAATCGGGAGAGGATTTGCCTAAAGAAGTAGATTTGATTTTATCACTTGGTGGAGATGGCACATTTTTATCTACACTTCCCATTATTAAAGATAGAGAGATACCAGTGGCGGGGATAAATTTTGGCAGGTTAGGTTTTTTAACCTCTTCCAATTATGCTTCTCCTTGGATAGACCTTTTGTTAGAGGGTAATTTTGAAGTGCAACACAGAAACTTATTAACTTTTGAATACTCTAACACTCCCGACGACTTTTATCCCTATGCTCTCAATGAATTTTCTATCCAAAGAGATGGTCCAGCTGTTTTAGAGTTGGATATAAAAATTAATGGTGAGTCTATGCCACGATATATGGCAGACGGAGTTTTAATTGGAAGTGCTACCGGTTCTACAGCTTATTCTATGAGTGCCGGAGGTCCTATTGTTATGCCTGAATGTCAAGTTCTTACAATTGTACCTGTAGCACCGCATAACTTAAATATCAGACCTTTGGTTGTACCTCAAGATAGTGTTATAGAGATCTCTTTTAACACAAGATACGACAATGCCACACTCTCTGCAGATAATAGATTTTTTAAAATTCCTAATGGAGCAACAATTAAAATTTCAAAAGCTCCAATATCTTTAAAAATAGTAGCTCCAATGATGAAGTTTATGAGTGCTCTAAATAAAAAGTTATTTTGGGGGGCTGATTGGCGCAATCTCTAAAATTTTATATATTTGCCCGTTATATTTTGATAAGTATTTATGCAACAAAAAGAGAAGATAATACCAACTCATGTCTCTATTATTATGGATGGGAATGGCAGGTGGGCACAAAAGCGTGGTTTAGAGCGGATTGAGGGTCATAAAGAGGGGGTAGAAAGTGTTAGAGCATGTTCTGAATTTGCCCTTGAATATGGGATAAAATATTTGAGTTTGTTTGCCTTCTCTACAGAGAATTGGGGCAGACCAAAAGAGGAGATTGAGGGGTTGTGGAGTATAATGCTGAAATCTATCGCGATAGAGGCTCCTATCCTTAAAAAAAATAATGTTAAACTTAGAGTGTTGGGTGACATTAGTAAGTTTTCTGATAATTTAAAGAAGCAAATAATTGAATGTGTGGAGCTAACAGCAGACAATACAGGAAGTAATCTTATTGTTATGCTTAACTATAGTGGGCGATGGGATATTATGCAGGCTTGCAATAGGTTTATTAAAGAGCACCCCATGGAGGAGATTTCTGAGGAGCAAATGGCACATTATTTGAGTACGGAAGGGATACCAGAACCCGATCTTCTTATTAGGACAAGCGGTGAACAAAGGATAAGTAATTATATGTTGTGGCAAATGGCATACACCGAGTTTTATTTTACTGAGGTGCTTTGGCCCGACTTCCGCAAAGAAGAATTTAAAAAAGCATTAGAAGCCTTCTCAAATAGAGAGAGGCGTTTTGGAAAAGTTTAAATAAGAATTAGATGAAGTTTTTAAAATTTACACTGTTTCTTTTCTCGATAATAATATCTACATCTGTTTTTGCTCAAGATGTAGATTATACCAATCCTAAAAGCTATGTTATTGGGGGAGTTAAAGTTAGAGGGATAAAGTATTTAAGTGAGGAACAAATAATATCTATAACAGGTCTTGTTAAAGGTGAGAGTATTGTGGTGCCAAGTCAAGAGTTGTCTGATGTTGTAAAGAGGGTTTCAGCACAAAGATATTTTTCTGATGTGGCTATTTATATAGACTCTTTGTCTGCACAAAAAGATACAGTTTATTTTGCCCTTCAACTTAAAGAAAGACCGAGAGTTTCTCAATGGTATTTCAATGGGATAAGGAGTGGGCAACGGTCAGATTTAAAGGATAGATTAAAATTATTAAGAAGAGGGACAGAATTGTCTGAATATATTGTGCAATCGTCTAAAGATATTATCAAAAAGTATTTTAAAGAGAAAGGTTTTTTAAAGTGTGAAGTTGATGTACAGACTGAGAATGACCCGGTTATAAACAATGCAGTTAGAGTAACCTTTAATATAAATAAAGGTCCTAAGGTAAAGATAGGGAGAGTCTCTATAGATGGTAATAAAAACATGGATGAGTGGAAGTTGCTTAAATCTATGAAAAAAACCAGAGATAAAAGATGGCGTAACTTCTTTAGAACAAAGAAATTTAATGAATCAGAATATAAAAATGACAAAGCAAATTTAATCTCGACTTTCAATGAGTTTGGGTATAGAGATGCTAAAATTATTTCTGATTCAATATATTATATAACCGAAAACAGATTGGGAATAGATTTAAAAGTAGAGGAGGGAGACCAATACAGATTTAGAAATATTACATGGACAGGTAATAGTATTTATTCTACAGAACAATTAAACAGAGTGTTGAGGATTAACAAAGGGGATATATATGATTTGGTAACATTAGACAAGCGATTAAATGGTGACCCTAAACAAATGGAACCCGATGTTAAGAAGTTATATACAGACAATGGATATTTGTTTTTTAATGTAATGCCTGTTGAGAAGAAGATAGAGAATGATTCGGTAGATGTTGAGATGAGAATGTACGAGGGGAAACCTGCAACATTCAATAAGATAATTATAAACGGAAACAATATTACAGCAGAAAAAATTGCTCGTAGAGCCTTGTTTACAAAGCCGGGTTATCTTTTTTCTCAAACCGATTTTGAGAGATCTGTAAGGGAGTTGAGTTCTATAGGGCACTTTAATCCCGAGGTTTTCCAAACAGGAAGTGGTTATAGTGTATTGCCTAATCAAAATAATAATACTGTAGATATTGCCTATAATTTAGAAGAGAAACCTAATTCACAAGTTGAGGTTAGCGGAGGCTGGGGGGCAAATACTTTTGTTGGTACATTAGGTGTAAGTTTTAATAATTTTGCTATTAAAAGAATTTTTAAGAAAGGTGCATGGAGACCTGTCCCTTTAGGAGATGGACAAACCTTATCTATAAGATTCCAGACGAGTGGTTCTTACTATACTGCGTTGAGTGCAAGCTTTATAGAACCATGGCTCCTTGGTACAAAGCCGGTATTTTTAAGTGTTTCTACCTACTTTACAAGACAAACTAATTCTTCATATTTTTATCAGAAAACAGATGAATATATGGAAGTATTTGGGGCATCTGTAGGATTGGGTTCAAGATTAAAATGGCCAGATAATTATTTTACACTATCTCATACTTTAAGCTGGCAAACATATAAGTTGCAAAATTGGAATTATAACTTTTTGTTTAATACAGGAAAGTCTCATAATATAAGTTACACACTGGGCTTATCGAGAAACTCTACAGATCAGCAAATTTATCCAAGACAAGGTTCCGATTTTTCTTTAAGCGTCCAAGCAACCCCACCATATTCTTTGTTTAGAGGTGATAAGGATTACAAAAATATGGAGTTAAAGAAAAAATATAATTGGATAGAGTATCATAAATGGCTCTTCAAAGGTGATGTTTATGTTAAACTATTAGGAGATTTAGTCCTTAGAACATCAGCGAATTGGGGATATTTGGGCTATTATAATAAAAAGTTGGGTTACTCACCTTTTGAGGGTTTTGAGTTAGGAGGTGATGGAATGAGTGGTTATAATACTTATGGAGCAGATCTTATTGCATTAAGGGGGTATCCAAATTCCTCTTTAACCCCTATAGAAGGGAATGTTTATGTAGGTCATGTTTATGATAAGTTTACAGTAGAGTTAAGACATCCAATTATATTACAGCCATCGAGCCAAATATACGCACTGTTGTTTATGGAAGGGGGAAATAGTTGGAAAGATTTAAAAGATTTTCAACCATTTGAAATTAAGAGATCTGTAGGTGTTGGTTTAAGAATATTCCTCCCGATGATTGGTTTGATGGGTGTTGATTGGGGGTATGGTTTTGATCCCGTTCCAAACGAGGGTAAAAGGAGAGGTGGTAGCCAGTTCCACTTTGTTTTGGGGCAACAATTCTAAATGACTAATTTTAAAAAAATAAAGATATGAAGAGATTATTTATTATTACTATTTTATTTTGTTTGTCTGCTCTTACATTGAATGCACAAACAAAAACCGCTGTATCTCAAAAGAATGCTTATATCAATATTCAAACAATATTAGAGTCATTACCTGAGTACAATGAGGCTACTAAAACTTTAGATGCACTCAGCGAGGAGTATAAAAAGAAGATAGATGATGAGTATGCTAAAATAGAGACTTTATACAATAATTATCAGCGACAAAAAAACTCTTTATCTGCAACTCAGAGAACTCAAAGAGAGAATACTATTATAAACAAAGAGAGAGAGGTTAAGAAGTTACAAGAATCATATTTTGGAGAGGAGGGGATTGTTCAGAAAAAGAGCGAAGAGCTTTTAAACCCAATCAGAAAAAAAGTGCAAGATGCTATAGATAAAGTTGCAAAAAAAGGAAATTATCTCTTTATCTTTGATATAGCAACTATTCAGGGTGTTGTTTACAAAAATCCATTGGCAGATTTGAGTAACGAGGTAATAAAAGAGCTTAAAAAATAATTAATACTAAAATTATATAAAATGAAGAAAATGATTAAATTACTGACAGTTGCGCTTTTTGGTGTCTTACTGTCTGCAAGCTTCGCAAATGGACAAAAGTTAGCTTATATTAATTCAAGTGAACTAATTGCTTTGATGCCAGAAAGAGATTCTGCTGTTATTAAGATGCAGAATTTCCAAAAGGAATTAGCTGAAACAGGTCAAAGCATGGAGGCAGATTATAATACAAAAGCTAAGGAATTCCAAGATAAGAGAAATACTTGGGCACCAGCTGTTGTAGATTCTAAAACTAAAGAATTGAGTGATTTGGAGCAGAGAATAAACCAATTCTACCAGCAGGCTCAACAAGATTTAGCACAAAGGCAAGAGACTTTGATGGCACCTATTGTTCAAAAGGCTCAAGATGCAATAAATAAGGTTGCTAAAGAACAAGGGATAGCTTACGTACTTGAAGCGAGTTCTATGGTGTATGTAGATACAGCACAGGCTATCAATCTTTTAGCTGCTGTTAAAGCTGAGTTGGGAATACCTGCAAGTAAGACTCAACCAACTCAAATCAATTAAATAAGAAGGTAAAAGATAGATATATTTATAGGCTTAGAGGGTGTTTAATAAAGTGTTTCTAAATACCCTCTTTTTTATTTGGTAGCTCTATATAAAATATCTATATTTGACCCCCATATTAATTAACCTAAAAAGAAACAGAAAAATATTATTTCTTTACGTTATGGAACATAAGGTAATAGATGCAAAAGAGGTAGTAATAAGATTTACTGGAGATTCTGGTGACGGAATGCAACTTACCGGGACCCTCTTTGCAGATGCTTCTGCCCTTTATGGCAATGAGATTTCAACTTTCCCCGATTATCCGGCAGAAATTAGAGCACCTCAGGGTACAGTCTCAGGTGTATCTGGTTTTCAGGTTCATGTTGGTCAGAAAGATGTTAAAACTCCTGGAGATTTAGCAGATGTTTTGGTATCAATGAATCCTGCTGCGCTTATGGCAAATGCTAAATTTGCTAAACCTGGTGGTAGTATTATTTTAGATCAAGATTCATTTGATGAGCAAGGTTTGGAAAAAGCTGGGTTCAAGACAAAAGACCCTATCGCTGAGCTTAATTTACAAGATTATAATGTAATTTGGGCTCCTATAACTTCTTTAACAAAAGAGAGTTTGAAAGATAGCGGCATGGATTTGAAATCTATCGTAAGGTGTAAAAATATCTTTACACTTGGTATGTGTTACTTTATGTTCAGCCGACCTCTTAATTTTACAGAGGATTATTTGAGGAAAAAATTTGCTAAAAAACCAGAACTTATAGAGCCTAATATAAAGGTTTTAAATGATGGTTATAACTATGCACATAATACCCATGCAATAGGTAATACCTATACAATAGCACCGGCTAAATTGGAGCCAGG
>CAMNNS010000068.1 GCA_946545765.1 uncultured Bacteroidales bacterium
ATGGATTCTCCTGTTGAGAAAAAAGAAGACTTGTCGTTTATGACTAACAACACAAGCTCTAACAATGAGCATGTTACAGAAGAAAAACTCCTAAAGGCTTGGGAAAACTATATCAACTATTTTGAAAAAGAATATCCACAATATCCAAGATTTATCTCAAATATAAAAAGTACAAAACCTACTCTTGAGTCTGATAATATAACGATAGTATTTTTAGTGGCAAGTCTTTCAAGAAAAGAGTGGATAGAAAAAACAACATACAATAGTATGATTCAGTTTCTTTCTAAAGAGTTAAAAAACAAAGAGATAAAATTAGAAATAAGGATACAAGAAAAAGAAGAAGTAGAAAAGAAACTCTATATGCCACAAGAAAGGGATGCATTCTTTTCTCAAAACAATGCAGATTTTATAGATTTAAAAAATAATTTGGGGGCAGAATTAAATAAATAAGTATGCGTTTACATTGTGAAAATTTAGTAAAGAAATATGGTTTAAGAACTGTAGTAAAAAATGTCTCATATAATGTAGAACAAGGTGAAATTGTGGGGCTTTTAGGACCTAATGGAGCTGGTAAAACTACAAGTTTTTATATGGTAACTGGTTTAGTTAAACCTAATGCTGGGCGTATATTCCTTGATGATGAAGAGATTACAAACCTTCCAATGTATAAAAGGGCACAAAAAGGATTAGGTTATTTAGCTCAAGAGGCATCGGTTTTTAGGAAACTCACTGTAGAGGATAATATAAATGCTGTAATGGAATTATCCGATTTAACCCCAAAAGAGAGGGCTGAGAGATTAGAAACACTTATCGACGAGTTTTCTCTTCACAAAGTTAGAAAAAGCCTTGGTATTCAACTATCTGGAGGTGAACGGAGAAGATGTGAAATAGCAAGAGCATTAGCAATAGATCCTAAATTTATCTTATTAGACGAACCTTTTGCCGGGGTAGATCCAATTGCTGTTGAGGATATTCAACACATTATAGCAAAGTTAAAAAAGAAAAATATCGGGATTATTATTACAGACCATAATGTTCACGAGACATTAGCCATAACAGACAGAGCATATCTTCTTTTTGAAGGTAGCATATTATATAGTGGCACCCCAGAAGAACTTGCTGCTAATCCCGATGCGAGAAAAAAATATTTGGGTACCAATTTTGATTTAAGAAAAGCAATACTAAACGATCAAAAGTAAAGAGAAATCCACTACTTAAAAGAGTCCCAAAATTTTTTGGGACTCTTTTTTATATACAACCATACTACGCAGTTTATATATTGATATTGTGACTTATTCGATTATCAACAAATTTTGTTGTTTTAATTGTTGAAAACTTTTTGGGAAAAAGTGGGAAAAAGTGGGAGAAAGTGGAATTTTTTTATATATTTTTGCCCCTACAAAGGGATTAGTATGGTAAAGTTTATTGGTGAATACGAATCTAAATTAGACGACAAAGGGAGAGTAGTTGTACCTTCTGCTTTTAAGTCTATTGTTATCAATAGATTAGACGGGGCGTCTTCTAACGATAACCTTGCAGATATTGCTTTTGTTATTAAAAAAAGTCTTTTCTCTAATTGTTTAGAAATGTACACCTATCAACAATGGGAACAAGAATCAGAGGAAATAAAAGGGCGACTTAACTTTTTTAATCCAGAGCACGATAAATTCTGGAGAGAGTACTCAAGAGACAGAGCTTTAGTTACTTTAGATCGTAAAGTCGGGAGAATCATTATCCCTAAAACTCTTCTAAAAAAGATTGGTGTAGATAAAGAGATAATCTTTGCAGGAAATGACTTTAAAATAGAGATTTGGGCAAAAGAAAACTATAACAAAACAAAAATGGAGGAGAAAGCATTTGTAAATCTTGCAACAAAAATTCTCGGATGACTTTAGAAGATAAAACGTATCACACAGCAGTACTGCTTAATGAGAGTGTAGATGCTCTCTGCATAGATGCAAATCTTACTAAAAAGAATGGCATTTATATAGATGCCACATTAGGAGGTGGAGGACACACAAAGCTTATCCTCAGCAAATTAGGAGAAAACGGAAAATTAATAGTGTTCGACCAAGATAACGAGGCTATTAAAAATGCACCACAAGATAAAAGAGTTATAAGCGTTAACAATAATTTTAGATTTATAGAGAACTATATTAACTATATCTCTAAAAGTGGAGAGATTGAGGGTATTATTGCAGACCTCGGCGTATCGTCACACCAATTTGATACCGATTATAGAGGATTCTCGTATAGGTTTGATGCTAAATTAGATATGAGAATGAATAGCTCCTCAAATATTACTGCAGGTGAGATTATTAAAAATTACTCAAAAGAACAATTGACAAAAATATTTAAAGAGTTTGGAGAGTTAGATAACGGAGAGAGAGTAGCAAAAGAAATATATAATTCTAAAGGTAAGATAGAGACAACCAAAGAGTTATGCGAATGTTTAAATAAGTTCTACACTGCTCAAACAGAGAGAAAATTTTTAGGCAAAGTATTTCAGGCACTTAGGATAGAGGTTAATTCAGAAATGAGAGCATTAAAAGACCTTCTATCGGGAAGTCAGAATATATTAGCAAAACATGGAAGGATTGCAATTATATCTTATCACTCTTTAGAGGATAGAATTGTTAAGAACTTTTTTAAAGAGGCAAATGATAGTGGAGTAATGAAAATTATCACTAAAAAGCCGATTCTTCCTAAAGAAGAAGAGATAAGGAAAAACGGAAGAAGCAGAAGCGCTAAACTCAGAATTGCAGAAAAATTATAAGAGATGGCTAAGAAAAAGAATACAATCATTAGAGATATTGCTGGTGGACAATTTCTTATAAGAGAAAATGTCTCAAAGTCATGGCCATTTATCATATATATAGTTCTCCTGATTTTTATCTATATGTCGCTGAATATTGTTGTTGTAAGTACAAAAAAGACAAAAAGCAAGAATTCGGTTGAAATCAAAAACCTTAAAGCAGACTATATTAGTAAGGAGGCTAAGTTACAGAATCAGAGTAGTAGAGAACAGATAATAATTAAGCTTAAACAGAATGGTTCAACATTACAGAATCCAACTCATCCTGCACAAAAAGTTAAATTAGAAGTAGATCAAGATTAATGGAGAGGACAGAAAACATATTTAGAAAATTTGCAAATGTCTATAGGATATTCTTTCTATTAAGTGTCCTTGTTTTTGCCCGTATAGTCTATCTCCAATTTTTTGACAAATCATTAGAAGGAAAAGATATTAAGCTATCTTTCAGAGAGGTAGAAATACCTGCATCGCGAGGAGATATATTAGCTCACGATGGTAAAACTTTAGCTACAAGTGTCCCTTTCTATATTGTAAGAATGGATTGTACTGTTTCTGCAGATAGTGTATTTAACTCAGGTATAGATAGTTTGGCAATCTGTTTATCTCAGATGTATAAAGACAAATCTTATGTTGAATACAAAAAATTGATTGTTAATGGGAGAAAAAATAATAAGAGATACCTTACTCTAAATAAAATTGCAATAGATTATTCCGATCTTTCTAAAGTAAAGAGATTCCCAATTTTTAGAAAGGGGGGAAATAAAGGGGGAATAATTATAGAAGAAATTTATAAAAGAAACAATCCTTACGGAAGGAAAGCTTATAGAACAATAGGTTTTATGAACTCGCAAGGGGTTGGTACCGGTATAGAAAGTTCAAAAAATTACTATTTAAAAGGGGTATCAGGAAAACAGATTGAACAGAGAAGAGAGGGTGGAGAATGGGTACCTATAAATGGTTCTGAAAATATTCCTCCTCAAGATGGATATGACATTAGAACTACAATAGATATTGATATTCAAGAAGCAACAGAAACAGCTCTAAAAGAACAGCTTACCAAAGGATATAACATAGAGGGGGCTACAGCTGTTGTTATGGAGACAAAAACTGGAGCAATAAGGGCTATTGCCAATCTAAAAAATGATGGGAGGGGAGGATTTGATGAATCTCTCAACTATGCTATAGGTCAGGCAACTGAACCGGGCTCTGTTCTTAAACTTGTTACCCTTATATCTGTTTTGGAAGAAGGCTATGTTGATTTAAATACCCCTATAGATGGGAGTGGGGGCAATTGGGTATATAAAGGGCAACGAGTTACAGATGGTCATCATACTGGATTAACAACAGTAAAGGGTGCTTTTGCAATCTCTTCTAATGTTTGTTTTGCAAAACTTGCTACAGGGTGCTACGAAAATAGAATTAAAGACTATGTTGATAGGTTGAACAATATGAAAATAGGAGAGAGATTTAACATAGATATTTTAGGAGAAGCACCTGCTACTATATATGGAGAAGAATTTATTAAATCTCACCCTGGTATATTAGCCTCAATGGGATTTGGTTATGGATTGCTAATCACACCTTTACACACTTTAACTTTTTATAATGCTATTGCTAACAATGGCAAAATGATGAAGCCATATTTTATTGAGAGCTACGAAAGGAATGGACAAGTAATAAAGTCGTTTTCCCCTACTGTGATTAGTGGAGCTATTTGTTCTAAAGAGAGTGTAAGAAAAGCTAAAGAAGCTTTGAGGGCAGTAGTTACAGAAGGGACAGGAAAAATGATGAGAAATGACAACTACGAGATAAGTGGAAAAACTGGCACTGCAAGGATTGCTTTTGAAGGTGGTGGGTATGAAAGAAATGGAATGAGGAGATACCAAGCAAGCTTTTGTGGTTTCTTCCCTTCTGAGAATCCCCTATACTCTGTCATAGTTGTACTATATTCTGCCCCTACAGCTGGTAATTTTTATGGGGCTACTCAAGCTGGTCCTCCATTTAAATATATCGCAGATTTTATATATGCCAACACTCCAGAGTTTAAATCTGTTTTAAATGGTAAACAGAGAGAAAAAATAGATGAACAACCTATAATTGCTAAGGGCAGAGGGAGCGAGAGTTATCTGGTTATAAACAACTTAACAATTGGCGGTAAAAATAAACTTTTAAACACAATCAAGGATAAAAACTGGATAGGTTACTCTAATGACACCAATTCTTTTGAACTTAAAAGAATTGATATGTACCCAGATTCATTAGTTGATGTAACCGATATGGGCTTAAAAGATGCCCTATTTGTCCTTGAAAATCAAGGATACAAAGTTAATTTTAGTGGAGAGGGAAGAGTAATATCTCAAGAGCCTCCTCCTGGTACACATATTCAAAAAAATAGCGTTGTACATATTGTCCTTTCAAAAGAGAGAAAAAAATAATATAAGAGATATGAATTTAGGAGATTTATTACATGGTGTAAATGTCATTAGAGAGTTCCAAGGAAGAGAAGAATTAAGAGATGGGACTGCAATGCAATGCCTTGCTAATGCTAATGATGTTAAGGGGGTATTTGCCGATTCGAGAAAATGCAAACGTGGATCATTATTCATAGCCGTAAACGGTGCTAAGGAAAATGGTGGTCAGTATATTAGAGATGCCGTAGAAAAGGGGGCACAATATATTGTTTGCGAAAACATACCAGAAAATGAGATTGAGCCATTAAGAAATGGAGAGAGAGATATTGTAGTATATATTATTGTAAAAGATAGTAGAGAGGCTTTGTACAAGATCGCCACTAATTACTACCAGAACCCTTCAGAAAAAATCAAATTAGTAGGAGTAACCGGGACAAATGGTAAAACTTCAGTCGCAACGCTTCTATACCAGACCTTTACACAACTCGGGCATAAGTGTGGATTAATATCTACTATTGCAAATTATATCGGCGATAAAAAATTTACAACTAATAATACTACACCGGGTTCTATAGAACTCAATGAATTACTGAACAATATGGTAAATGAAGGTTGTAAATATTGTTTTATGGAGGTAAGTTCTCACTCTATAGACCAAGAGAGGATTGCAGGATTAAAATATGAAGGTGGAATATTTACAAACCTTACCCACGACCATTTAGATTATCACAAAACTTTTGAAAATTATAGAAACTGTAAAAAAAGATTCTTTGATCTTCTTAAAAAGGAGGCTTTTGCCCTTACTAATATAGATGACAAAAATGGGCACTATATGGTACAAAACACTTCTGCACAAGTATATACTTATTCTTGTAGGGATATTGCCGATTATAAAACAAGAATTGTAGAACAGAGTATAGATGGAATGCAACTAAACATAAATGGCACATATCTCAACTGTAATTTTATTGGAGAGTATAATGCAGAGAATCTTACAGCAATATATGGAGCTGCTATGCTTTTAGGTGCACCCCATGATGAGGTTGTAAAAATAATGAGTTCACTTCACTCTGTTTCTGGAAGATTAGAATATTGCAGAGGCAAAGATAACATTGTTGCAGCAGTTGATTACGCCCATACTCCCGATGCATTAGAAAATGTTTTAAAAACTCTAAAATCTTTAAAACCACAAGGAGGGTTAATTTGTGTATTTGGCTGCGGTGGCGATAGAGATAAAACCAAGCGTCCCGAAATGGGAAAGATTGCAGGGAAATATGGAGATAAAATCTATGTAACCTCCGATAATCCAAGAACAGAGAATCCTCTTGTGATAATTGATGATATTAAATCTGGAATGACTCAAGAGATAAGGGAAAAGACAATTATCATTCCAGATAGAAAAGAAGCTATTATAGAGGCGATAAAAGAGGCACAACCAAATGCGATAGTTCTAATCGCTGGAAAAGGGCATGAGGATTATCAAATAATCGGAACAACAAAATATCATTTAGATGATAAAGAAGTTGTTAAGACCGCCTTTGAAATAAAAGAAAAAATTAGATAAAGCGTTTAATAAAAGCAAACTATAAAACATAAACAATTTGAATAAATTACAATAATATAAGGGAGAAGTTATGATTTATCATTTTGTCGAATGGCTAAAAAACCAAGATATATATTTCCCAGGTATAAACTTATTTAAATATATCTCTTTCAGATCTGCGATGGCAGTACTAACTGCTTTGATTATAAGCTTTTGGTTAGGTCCACGAATAATAAAGAAACTACAAAAAAAACAGATAGGAGAGACAATAAGAGATTTAGGTTTAGAGGGGCAACTTGCAAAAAAAGGGACTCCTACCATGGGGGGAATCATAATTATTATATCACTACTCGTACCTGCCCTTTTATTTGCAAATTTAGATAGTGTATATATCATTTTGTTATTGATTACAACTATAATCCTTGGAGCAATTGGATTGTTAGACGACTCCATAAAAGTTTTCAAAAAAAATAAAGATGGCTTAAAAGGGAAGTACAAAATTTTTGGGCAAATAGCACTCGGATTAATAGTTGGATCAACTTTACTCATTAGTAATCAAAATGTTATAAGAATATATGACATACCTAATAATACTCAAGATAAGAAAGAAATTGTTGAGACGCTTGATAATAAAGAGACAAAATCTTATCGCGATGTAAAGAGTAGAACTACAACTATTCCTTTTCTTAAAGGGAATGAATTTAAATATTCATGGCTTGCCCCATTTAATGACCCTGATGTAAAAAATATTGTTACAAATATCATTTATATATTGATAGTAACCTTTATAATTACAGCAGTATCTAATGGGACCAATCTCACTGATGGAATGGATGGTTTGGCTACGGGCATATCGGCAATTGTAGGGGTAACCTTGGGTATTTTTGCCTATTTGTCTGGAAACGCAAAATACGCTGAATACCTGCATATTATGTATATACCTAATACAGGTGAAATAGTTATATTCATAGCAGCTTTCATTGGAGCTTTGATTGGTTTTTTATGGTATAACACCTACCCCGCACAAGTGTTTATGGGAGATACGGGCTCTCTTACTATTGGGGGAATAATTGCCACAATTGCAATAATGGTTA
>CAMNNS010000069.1 GCA_946545765.1 uncultured Bacteroidales bacterium
TATTTGAGCTGCAAGAACTCTTAAAAACATTGTAAGGGGATAAACCGTTGCATACCCTATTGCAGGATAGCTATTCCCCGCCACTTCAGAAGAGAAGGCAAGTGCTGGAGGATCTGTTGTACTTCCTGCTAACAAACCCATTAGAGTGAGATAATTTGTCTTGCTTATCACTCTTGCTAAAATTCCAACTATAAGGAGTGGGAGGATTGTTATAATAACTCCATATCCGACATATTTATACCCTCCCGATACAAGTGTCTCTACAAAATTTTCCCCTGCTCCAAAACCCACAGAAGCTAAGAATAAAGAGATACCTAATTCGCTTAACATCATATTAGCACTCTCTGTTGTATAGCTTGCAATCTTTATTTTATGACCAAAATAACTCAATAATATCGCTACAATTAGAGGTCCACCCGCTAAGCCAAGTTTTATGGTTTGAGGCATTCCGGGGAATTTTATCGGGAGAGTACCTAATAAAATTCCTAATGCTATTCCAAAAAATATTGCTGCGATTTTTGGCTTATGAAGATTTTTTGTTGAATTACCTATCAATGAAGCTAATTTATTTATACTTGTACTTGTTCCTACAGCAAGAAGTGTATCGCCAACAAATAAGTGAGTATTAGGTTGGGCTACAATATCAACTCCAGATCTTATTATTCGTGTTATATTTACTCCAAAATCTTTTCTTACATTAAGTTCTCTTATAGTTTTTCCATTTACTGCTCCTTTTGTTACTATTATTCTCTTGGATATTAAGTCTTTTCCTAAATAATCCCAATCCTTTTTTGCCATATCTTCCAACCTTCTCCCTATTAGATTTACAACATTCTCTATATCCTCTTTAGATGTAACTATCATCATTTTATCTCCCTCTTTAATTACTGTTTTAGAAGATGGTATCTCTACTTTTCCATCGGTTCTCATTATCCTTGAAACAATAAAATTATAGGGGCAAGTTGCGTGAAGATTTAACATTGTTCTCCCTATGACAGAGGATTTTTCATCAATCTGCACAGTAACAACTACAGGAGACATTATTGCCGACACCGATTGCTCATCTAATTTTTTAGCTTCACTATTTAGCTTTATTTTAAATATATATCTTATTATCGCGATAGAGATAATAATTCCAATTACACCTAAAGGATATGCAACAGCATAGCCCAATCCTAAAGTACTTTGTAGTGTCGCAAAATCGGGAATGCTATAAGAGAGTTCTGCAACCGTTTGTTCTGCAGCCCCCAAACCGGGTGTATTTGTTACAGCCCCCTGCATAACACCCACCATAGTAATTAGAGAAGTACCTGTTATTCTGTGAATTATATATGTGCAAAGACAGCCAAGCAAAACTACAGTTGCAGCCCACATATTTAAAGTTAAACCCCCTTTCTTAAATGAAGAAAAAAAGTTAGGTCCAACAGAAAGACCTATTGCATAGACAAATAAAATTAGACCAAAATCTTTTGCAAAAGATAGTACTACCGGATTTAATCTCATCCCATAATGGGATAAAAGTATTCCAATAAAGAGTACCCATGTTGCCCCAAGGCTAATACCGCTAAATTTTATTCTACCCAAAACTATTCCGGCAGAGATAGCGATTGCTATAATCAAAATAGAGTGGGCAACTCCCTCGCCCATAAAGACTTGATGAATCCAATTATACATTATATTCTGTTTTTATAACTAACTATAAATTATTACTTAACAAATCTTCTAAACTTTAGCGTAAACTTGTGTTCTCGCCCCTCGCCACATTACAATTGTTCTTACAAAGATATGCAACATAAAAGCTACATACAAAGATTGAACTCCGATAATATCTTTTAACAAGAAATACGAAACAAAAAATATTACAACCGCTACTATCATACAATTTCTTATATATTTTGTAGATGTGGCACCTATATAAATTCCATCCCAAGTAAATGCTGCACAACTCACAATAGGCATAATCCAAAGCCAAGGGTAAAATCTGGCAGAATCTCTGATAACTTGTTCATTATCTGTTAAAAACATAACAAGAAGTTTGCTCCCAAAAATATAACAAAGGGTAGAGACTATGGCAACACCAATGCACCATCTAAAGATAACTTTTATTGAAATAGTTAGTGCCTTTTTATCTTGTGCTCCAATATACTTTCCTGTTAAAGCCTCGCCTGCATAAGCAAAACCATCGATGAAAAAAGAATACAGCAAAAGAAGTTTCATCATTATAGTGTTGATAGCAAGAAGTTCATCTCCAAACTTTGCAGAGAACGATGTAAATCCCGAATAGATTCCTAAAAAGCAGAGAGACCTTATAAATAAGTTACCGTTAATTGTAAAAAATTGTTTTAACTCTTTGAAATTAAGGGCTCTTTTTATATTTACATACTTAAACAATTTTTTATAATAGACTACAAGAAGAATTATACAAAGAAGCAGACCCGTATATTGTGCCGTTGTTACTGCATAAGCAATTCCTTTAAAACCTAAATGTAATTCAAGGGCAAACCAAATGCTTAATCCCAAATTAACTACATTCACTAAAATATCTGTTAGCATAGGACTTACAGCATTTTGCATCCCTATAAAGAAACCTTTAAATACAAACAACGAAAGGGTTGCTGGAGCAGCCCAAATTCTTATGTAGTAATACTTTCTTGCAAGATTGGCAACCTCATCTGAACACGGGATAACTTTAAGAGCCAACTCTGCATAAAAATATTGAATCAGGAGAATAAACAAAGCTACTACAAGTGCCGTTGTGATACCTTGGATAAAAACTTTCATAACCTCTCTAAGGTTTTTTTTACCAAGGGCTTGTGCAACCATTCCCCCTGTACCTATCCTAAGAAAACCCATATTCCAATAAAGCAAATCAAACAACATTGTAGATATAGCCATCGCTCCTATTGCCACCATATCGTTGAGCCTACCTGCAACTCCCAAATCTACCATACCTACCAAAGGAATGGTTATATTGGCAAATATACTCGGGATTGCCAATCTGAGAACACTTTTATTCATTCTTTTAATTTGCTCTCTCATACAAGTTTAGGCATCATTTAAAATTGTAAAGATTATACTGAATCACGATATTTGTTATCATCTTCTAACATCGCTATATAAGAAGCATATCTCTCGGGAGAGATTGTTCCCTCTTCTACCCCCTTTTTAACTGCACACCCCGGCTCATGTGTATGAGTACACGGAATAAACTTACACTCATCTTCAACTCTCAACATTTCAGGGAAATAATTACTTAATTCATCTTTTGAAAAGTCAACAAGACCAAACCCTCTAATGCCAGGAGAATCTATTACAAAGCCACCACTACTTATTGGGTGCATTTCATAAAAAGTTGTTGTATGCTTGCCTTGTAAATGGGCAGAAGATATATCTGCGGTCTTTAAATTAAGTGCAGTATCTATAGCATTAACTAAAGAGGATTTTCCGACTCCACTCTGCCCGCTGAACAACACAATCTTATCTTTACATAATTCTCTTATTTTCTGTATATTATATCCATTCTTCACCGATACATCTATTATATCATACCCTGCTTTTAGATATATATTTTTAAAAGCCTCTACCTCTTCCTTTACCCCCTCTTGAATATATTCCCCATTTGTATCCAAATACAAATCTACTTTGTTTAAAAGTATTACAACAGGAGCACCATACGCCTCACAAGTTACAAGGAATCTATCAACAAACTGTTGTTTTATCTCTGGGAATGAGAGTGTTAAAATTAGAAATATGCAATCTACATTCGCCGCTATCACATGATTTTGTCTTGACAAATTTGTAGATCTTCTTATTATACAATTTTTGCGTGGCAACACCTCTTTTATTGTACATAATGTTTCCCCTTTAGTTGTTTCATCTCTCTCATATTCAACAAGGTCTCCCACTGCAATAGGATTTGTTGACTCGCCTTGAGAAAGCCTCAATTTACCCTTAACAACTGCCATAAAAGGATTCCATTCTGGTAATTGAGACAATAAATAGTGACTACCTGTATGTTTAACTACTGTTGCCTTCATATAATGCGAATTTAGTAAAATTGCTAAAAAGAATTAAATTTGTGTTGTTGAGAATTAAATAATAGTTAAGGAATGATTGAACAAAAAAAATTAAATAAGTTGATAGATGACACTCTTGGCTCTATAAATTGGGATAAAGAGCCTTATCTTCTTTATCAACCTCTAAAATATATTTTAGATTTGGGGGGTAAAAGGATTCGTCCGAAATTTGCTTTAACCACCTATAATCTTTTCTCAGATAAGATAGATAACTCTATTCTTCACCCAGCAATTGCTATAGAATTATTCCATAATTTTACCCTTATCCACGATGATATTATGGATAAAGCAGAATTAAGAAGAGGAAAAGCTACAGTTTATAAAAGATGGGATAATAATATCGCGATACTATCGGGAGATGCAATGTGTATCTCCTCTTACTCTCTATTAGCCAATGCTCCAAAACAAAAAGTACAAGAGATTCTTAGACTATTCTCAAAGACTGCGATAGAGGTTTGTGAAGGGCAACAATTTGATATGAATTTTGAAAATCTCGATTTTGTAGAAATGGGCGAATACGAAAAAATGATTGGCTTAAAAACTGCTGTACTCATAGCGTGTTCTGCAAAAATTGGGGCTATTATTGCTAATGCAAATGAGCAGATTTGCAACCAATTATATGATTTTGCATACCAATTAGGGGTGGCGTTCCAAATTCAGGATGATATTTTTGATTCATTTGGGGATGAAGAGACTTTCGGGAAGAAAATTGGTGGCGATATTTTGAACAATAAAAAGACTTGGCTTCTGGTTAAGAGTATGAATATTGCTAACGAAAAACAAAAGGATGAATTAAAGAGATTATTAGCCCTACCGAACACGAACCCCAAAGAGAAGATTAAAGAATTTCAACAATTCTACAAAAATTTAGGAATCAAAGAATTAGCAGAAGAAGAAGTGAAAAAGTATTATCAGATTTCTAAAAATATTCTTAATAAAATCTCTTTAACACACGAGCAAAAGGATAGATTAGAAGAGTTTGCAGATTATATAGTTGGCAGAATTAATTAAATGAATCTAATGAATAATAATATGAGTTTAACTAAACAAAGTGTAGAAATTTTTAATCGTTGCATCGCCGATTACCACACAAAAAACAATGTAGACAGTCCTATACAAAACCCTTATAAAGAAGGAACTATAGAGAATATACTATATCTAAAAAATTGGATAGATACAGTTCAATGGCACTTAGAAGATTTAATAAGAGACCCTCAAATAGATCCAAAAGATGCACTTTTGTTAAAAAGGAGAATAGATAAATCTAATCAGGATAGGACAGACCTTGTTGAGCAAATAGACACTTGGTTTTTAAGTAAATACAAAGATGTTAAAATATCAGAAAATGCTACCATAAATACAGAGACCCCAGCATGGGCAATAGATAGACTCTCTATCCTTCAACTTAAAATCTATCATATGAAAGAGGAGGCAACAAGAGCAGAGGCAAGTCCAGAACACAGAGAAAAATGTAAACAGAAATTAGATGTATTGCTAATACAAAATGAAGATCTTTCATCAGCGATAGAGGCTCTAATAGAGGATATTGCAAATGGTAAAAAGTATATGAAAATATACAAACAGATGAAGATGTACAATGACCCTTCAACCAATCCAATACTCTACAACAAAAAATAAATTTACCATTTTGCAAGGAGAGAGCACAATTCTATATTATTTTTGAGAAAATAATATGTGGATAAACAAAAATGAAATAGAGTAAACATGATAAGATTTATCGATTTATGTAGTGGCATCGGTGGTGGCAGATTAGGACTTGAAAATAATGGTTTTCAATGTGTTGGATTTAGTGAAATATTAAAAACATCCATTCAAACATATAAAACCTTTTATAACACTTCTAATGAGATTGAATTAGGAGATTTAACAAAATTATCAACAGAAAAAATCCCCGAATGCAATTTGTTAATAGCAGGTTTTCCGTGTCAAGCATTTTCTATTCAAGGATTAAGAAAAGGCTTTGAAGATAAAAGAGGGCAAATTATTTTTCATATTGAAAAAATACTAAAAAATGAAGGTATAAAATATTTTATTTTAGAAAATGTAAAAGGATTAACTAATCATAATGGCGGTGAAACATTACAAGCAATATTACAATTACTTAATAACGCTGGCTATAATGTCTTTCATAAAGTTTTAAAAAGTAATGATTATGGATTACCACAAAAGAGAGAAAGAATATATTTTGTGGGAATTAAAAAGGATTTAGAATACAATAATTTTGTGTTTCCCAAACCTTTTGAAAATAAAGCAGAATTAAAAGATTTTCTTATAGATGATGATGATCGATATGATTATAATAATTATGATTGGTTGTCAAAATATATGAATAACAAATATAATATTGGGAAATATGACCTAAACAAAATATTAGCAGAAGATTTTTTAGTTGTAGATACCAGACAAAGTGATATGAGATTTTTTAGGGGATACATCCCAACTTTAAGAACTGGTAGAAGTGGGATATTATATGTAAGAAATGGAAAATTAAGAAAGTTGTCAGGTAGAGAAAGTTTACTATTACAAGGTTTTGGAAAAGACATCTTTGATAAAGCTAAAGGTTACACAGATTCTATATTATTACAACAAACTGGAAACGCTATGAGCGTTACTGTAATTCAAGCAATAGGGAACTCATTAAAAGAAACAATGAAAAAGAATGGCGACTTATAAAAAGAAAATAGATTTAAAAAAGGGCAGTGAAACAGCAAAACAAGGTTTTAAGAATGAAAATGATGTTGTAAATATTTTTAATCACTGGAAAACCAACAAATTATCTCAAGATTGGTTAGTCGCCATGAATTATGATTTAAATGATATAGAATATGTAAAAGCTGAAAAAATCAAAGGTTCATTTAAAGCAGATATTCAAGTTCAAGTAAGTATTACAATTAAATTAAAAAGTTTGGTAGATTGTCAAAACATTCAAGTTAAACTAGTTAGTAATGAAAAAGGATTCCATCAAATAGACAAAAGGTGGTTGTCAAAATATAATGAGTTATGGGATATACCTGATGATGTATATAAAATTTTACAACACTATACAGGCGAGTTATTGCCATACAAACAATACACAAAAGATAGCAGAAGAATGTTTTTAAATGAAATGACAGCAAAAGAGCAAAAGTTATTAGTTGATTGGGTTAATAAAAATAAATATTTAATTGTAAGTGATATATTAAAAGGTAGAGGTAAATTTGCAGCAGAATGGGTTTTAGTCATTCAAAAGACATATATATTAAAATGGGTATTAAAACCAATAAATTTAGTTATGAATTTTTATCTACAAGGTGATGTAGAGATAACAAGACGTGGAAACCTACATTTAGGAAAGATAACGATTCAAAGAAAAGGAGGTGATGGTGGTAGAGAAACATCTAAAATGTTGCAATTTAAACTCGATCCAACAGAGCTTTTCAACTCTTCTAATTTATGATGCAAAATCACGAGGCAAATATATTGATAATCAGGCTCTCAGCGATGGGTGATGTTGCAATTAGTGCACCTCTTGTAAAAGCTTATGCATCTGCCAATCCCAGTTGCAATTTTTATATGGTTTCACAACCTCGGTTTGAGGCGATGTTTACCTGCAATGCTATAAATAATAAAACCCATTTAACCCAGCAACCCGATAATCTTTACTATATTCCACTAAACACCAAA
>CAMNNS010000070.1 GCA_946545765.1 uncultured Bacteroidales bacterium
AACAATCTATGATTTATTACCAATTTTAACATTATCAATCGCTATTGATACGAGTTCTTTGATGTTTTAATTAAAAACAAAAAACAAAATACCTAAAAATATAAATATTACTTAAAAAACAAATACATATACAACAAGAATTACAATAATGCCAAAACAAGTCCATACAATTTTCTGAAGAGTATTACACTTATCTTTAAGTCGTACAACTTCTTTATCAGCATTATTCTTATCAATTAAAAGATTATCGGGAGTATCAATATCTTCGTCTGCAAGGGAGAACGCTCCATTTATATCCAAACCACACAATCTGAATAGAGCCATCTTTGCAAGTTCAACACCATTAGTGGCTTTTGTTAATGCAACTTGAGCCTCATTGAGTTTCACTTTTATATTAAGAATATCCCCTTTAGTTGCTACCCCTTCTTTAGCAGATTTCTCTACATTATTTAAGAGTGTCTGTAAAAGTTCCACATATTTAGTAGCTAAATTCTTTTTATTAATTAGAGATACAACTGTCCAATATGCTTGATCTACAGAGATAATTAGTTCTGTCTTTTCATTATCGTAAGCTATTTTTGAAATTCTTTCAGAACTTTTTGTGATATTGTATAACTCTCTTACTTTAAATCCCATAAATATAGGTTGCGTAACACCAATCCCACCTACAAAAATATTTTTAATATCAAATGTTAGAGCATCTTTTGGAAGCAAGGCATAATTTTTCCATAATATTTTCTCTGGATTTGTCTTTGGGTTAAATGGAACTCCATTAGCATCTAATGGAACAGGTTGTCCATCAACCAAAGTCCAACCATTTTTAATCTGATCGGGAGTGAATCCAAAACTTCCGTCGTCCATTTTTGAACCAACAGGTAATAGGGCATCTTCTGCAATCATAGATATATCTTTTTGATTCCATAAGTATGTCCCAACCGCTTGTATATTAGGTAGAAATTGTGTAAGAGCAGACTTTCTGAGATTTGTTGCAACGTTTATCCTCTCTTTTGCAATCTCGATACTTTTACTATTCTCTAATGCAAATTTTTCATACTCCTCTAAAGTATAGGTCTGCCCATTTGCAACACAATATGTCAAACAAACCAGAATTGTTGTAACTAATAATATTTTTTGAAGTTTCATGATATTATCAATAAAAATTTAATAATATGTCTAAATTTTTAATAGTTAGTTATTTAAACTCTTTTTTATGTCGCCTGCATCAAAACAATCTTTGTGTAGTCCATCCATCTCCATCCAAGCATAATGTGCCATGATTTTTTGCAGGTCTTCTTTAGAATCGTTTGTCGGGATAAATCTTACACCCTTTCCAACCCTTTTATTTTTCCAATCAAAATAGCCTAAATAGATTGGTACATTGCACTCTCTTGCAATGGTATGAAATCCGGTTTTCCATCTTCTTGTTTTTTTTCTTGTCCCTTCGGGTGCTATCGCTAAATACATAGTATCGGAATTTTTAAGTCTCTCGATAACAGATCTTGCAGTTACTGCCCCATGAGTTCTGTCAACAGGGATAGCACCGAGTGATTTTAATAAACCTCCAAGTGGCCAGAAAAAAAATTCTTTTTTTATCATAATGTTGGCAGTAATGCCTATAGAACTTGCATATAGCCAGCTTATTACAAAGTCCCAAATTGAGGTGTGTGGAACTCCTAAGAGGATACATTTTTTGTCCTCTAATTTTCCATCATCTGTGCTCCATTTGAGTCTTCTTAATGCCCACTTTCCAAATTTTTGTTTATTCATCTTCTGATGTACTTATAATATCGTCAAGAATGACATCTTCTCTTAGACTTTCCATTATAAATTTTTGTCTATCGGGAGTGTTTATACCCATATAAAACTCTAATATATGGTGTATTGCATCATCTTTATCTAATCTAATTTTATCTAATCTCATATCCTCACCGATAAAATTTTGAAACTCATCGGATGAGATTTCACCTAATCCTTTAAACCTTGTAATCTCTGCGTTCTTTCCAAGTTTAGAGAGAGCCTCAGCTTTTTCTGTATCTGTATAGCAATAGTAGGTCTCCATTGAGTTATCTTTTTTTCTTTTTCTAACTCTAAATAGTGGAGTTTGCAAAATATACAAATGTCCTCTTCTTATAAGTTCGGGATAGAATTGCATAAAGAATGTGAGTAGCAACATCCTGATATGCATTCCATCTACATCTGCATCTGTAGCTATTACTACTCTGTTATATCTCAAGTTATCAATATCTTCCTCTATATCTAAAGCCGCTTGTAAAAGATTTAACTCTTTATTTTTTTTATCGTATATTATCTTTTTAGAGCTTCCGTATGTATTTTTTGGTTTACCTCTTAATGAGAAAACTGCTTGAGTATCCACATCTCTTGTTTTAGTAATAGTACCGCTTGCCGAGTTCCCCTCTGTAATAAAAATTGTAGTCATTTCTCCAAGTGGATTCTTATCTGTGTAGTGAACTTTACAATCTCTAAGTTTCTCATTGTTAATCATTCCCTTCTTGCTTTTAGTCCTTGCTTTTTTGAATGTTGCAAGTTCTTTACGCTCCTTTTCATTTGCTTGAACCTTTTTAAGAATTGTTTCTGCAATTAGCGGATTTTTATGCAAAAAATTATCTAATTCAGATTCTAAAAAGTTAATAATAAAGGTTTTTATTGGCATTCCACCTTTTTCTGGTTTATCTGTAACTTTAGAGTTTAAGAGTGTCTTTGTTTGATTGGCAAAGTCTGGATTTCCAATCCTAATAGATATAGCTGCAACAATACCCTCTCTAACATCTGTAGGTTCAAAATCTTTCTTAAAGAAATCTTTGACAGTCTTTGCAACTCCTTCTCTAAAAGCAGATAAGTGAGTTCCGCCATGAAAAGTATTTTGCCCATTAACAAAAGAGTATATATTCTCTCCTGTCTCATTGCTATGAGTTATAACAACTTCTATATGCTCTCCTATTAAATGAATAGGTTTATATAGTGGCTCATTTGCAAGATTGTCATTAACAAGGTCTAATAAGCCATTTTTAGAAAGATATGATTTGCCATTAAATTTTATTGTTAAACCTGTATTAAGATATACATAGTTTTTGAGCATATTATCTATATACTCAATATTATAGTTGTAATTAGAGTATAAAGAATCATCAGCGATATATTTAAAGAGAGTACCATCTTTCTCCCCCCCTTGTTTACCTGTACCACTATCTTTAAGTATCCCCTTTTCAAATCTTGCCCAAACGGTTTTCCCCTCTCTAAATGATTGTACATAAAATTGTGTAGATGTGGCGTTTACCGCCTTCATACCAACTCCATTTAACCCCACAGACATTCCGTAAGCAACAGAACCATCGTTATTGAATTTTGAACCAGTATTCATCTTGCTTACAGAGTCTATTACCTTACCAAGTGGAATACCTCTACCATTATCCCTAACACAGATTTCCTTAGTTTGTTCATCTAATGTTAATTCAATTACTTTTCCAAACCCCTCATGAAATTCATCAACAGCATTATCCATAGCCTCTTTTATGAGAACATATAAACCATCGTCGGGTTCACTCCCATCACCCAGTTTGCCAAGGTACATGCCAGGCCTTCTTCTAATATGTTCGTGCCACTCAAGGGTTTCAAAATCCTGCTCTGTGTAGTTTTTGTTTGTCTGTGTACTCATATAATTTTTGTTAAATCTTTTGCAATCATCAAAATTACAAAATTGCAGGTTTTTTCTCAAAAAATAAAAAGGTCGTTATTCCTATTTCTCCATTTTAGATAGAGCTATTTTAAGATTCTTTAAAGCTGTAGTAGGGTCATTATATATACAAGGTCCGGTAGCACAGCCCCCTTCACAAGCCATCACCTCTAAAAATGGTGAAGGAGCTTTGCCCGTAATTGCATAACTTCTTAAAAGAGCAACATTTTTTTTGTCTATATTAGATATTGCTGTAGATGGTAAATCTTTATTATTCAATATATATTTTACAGCTCCAATCACCCCACCTGTTTGGGCAAAACCATGTGCTGCTGTGTAAGATTTTGTTTGCGGAACAAAAGATTCAATATTATTGAAGTCTATCTCTAATCCGGCAAAAACAGAACCTAACTCTTCAAAAGTTAAAGCAATATCTACATCGGGATTATCTTTAACCTCTTTTTTCTTAGCTAAACAAGGACCAATAAAGACAACTTTTGCATTAGGATATTTTTTCTTAGAAATTTTGGCAGTGTAATACATAGGTGAACCTGTAGTAGATACATGAGGCATCATATCAGGAATGTGTTTTCTTACAAGCTCTATCCAAGAAGGGCAACAACTTGTAGTCATGAAAGGTTCATTATTTTTTATCCTTTCCATTAGTTCTTCTGCCTCTGTTGCAGTAGTATCCATTGCCCCTTGAGCAACCTCTATAACATCTTTAAATCCAAGTGATTTTATAGCACCATAAACTTTTTCTATAGGTGTATCGGGATACTGAGATAAAATAGCAGGGGCAACTATTGCAACCATTTCTTCTCCCTCTTTTAACTTCTGAAGAACATCAAATATTTGTGAGATTTCAAATATAGCTCCAAAAGGGCAGGCATTCATACATTTACCACAATATATGCACTTATCCTCGTCGATATGTTCCACTCCATTTTCATCTTTTGAAATAGCCTTAACTGGGCAGGATTCCTCGCAAGGAACAGGGATGTAAACAATTGCATGATAAGGACATGCTTGCTGACATTTTCCACAACTAATACAATTTTCGTGGTCTATCTCCGCTTTACCTTCTTTGTTAAAAGAGATAACTTTTTTAGGGCAATTCATATAACAAAGCCTTGCAACGCACCCTTTGCAAAGATTAGTAATTTCGTAGTTAATTTTAACACAAGATGAACATGCCTCATCCATGACACACATAAGGTTTTGATGAGGATTACTCACTCTTGTAAGGGCGGTTTTAGCATACCATGAAAGTGGGGTTGTCTCGTCCTTTTCATCACTCATATCAAACCCCATAAGTGGAAGGCTTTTATATCTCCAGATAGCTCTCTCTTTATATGTGCAACATCTCCCTATAACTTTTTGATTACGAGGGCTTAGTTTTATGGGTAAATGGTCTATATCTTCTATAAGCCTCCCCTCTTTCCACATTTGTACCAATTTGGCAAGCAAATGTTGGCGTACTATCATCACATTATTAGCAAATGCCATAATTATCTGTTTTATTAAGTTTATTACTTATTTTATTGTTAAATTTTCCTTAAAAAAAGGTTTAAAATCAGCCACAAAGGTAACAAATTTTAAGAACAATTATATGCAATTATTGCAGATAACTTTTTGAAAAGAGATAGTAAAAAAAGGGAGCCAAAACTTGCCCCCTTTTTCTATAGATAACATTGTGAAAATTTTCTTATTCAAATCTTTGGTTAAGAAGTTCTAACATTTTTATAGCAGAATAAGAAATTCTTGTCCCAGGACCAAAAATTGCAGCTGCACCAGATTTATAAAGTGCATCATAATCTTGTGCAGGGATAACACCACCTGCAACAACAATAATGTCCTCTCTTCCAAGCTTTTTAAGTTCTTTGATAATTTGAGGAACTAATGTCTTATGTCCTGCAGCTAAAGAAGATACACCTACAATATGTACATCATTCTCAACCGCTTGTTTTGCTGCCTCTGCAGGAGTTTGGAATAAAGGACCCATATCAACATCAAATCCGCAATCTGCATAACCTGTTGCCACTACCTTAGCACCTCTATCATGACCATCTTGCCCTAATTTTGCAATCATTATACGAGGTTGACGACCCTCTTTCTTTGCAAATTGAGCAACCATTTTCTTAGCTTTTTCAAATTCGCTATCTTTCTTAACTTCTGACGAATAAACACCTACATTCATACGTATTTTAGCTGTGTATCTTCCTACTATCTCTTCGCAAGCATCAGAAATTTCACCCAAAGATGCTCTTGCTTTAGCTGCTTCTACAGCAAGCTCTAACAAATTACCTTTTTTGCTTCTAACTGCTTCTGTGATAGCTTTAAGACATTGTTCAACTTTTTTATTATCTCTGTTCTTTCTAAGTTCTGCTAAACGGGCAACTTGTTGCTCTCTAACTTTAGCATTGTCTATATCAAGAATCTTGATAGGATCTTCGTGTTCAAGACGATATTTATTAAGACCTACAATAGTCTCCTCACCAGAGTCTATGCGTGCTTGTTTACGAGCCGCTGCCTCTTCTATTCTTAATTTAGGAATACCAGTCTCGATAGCTTTAGCCATACCACCAAGTTGCTCAACTTCTTGAATATGTGCCCATGCTTTATGAGCAAGTTCATTAGTTAATGACTCAATGTAATATGAACCAGCCCATGGATCTATAGAGCGACAAACATGTGTCTCTTGTTGAATATAAATCTGAGTATTTCTTGCAATTCTGGCAGAGAAATCTGTAGGAAGTGCAATAGCCTCATCGAGAGCATTTGTATGTAAACTTTGAGTGTGTCCAAGGGCTGCACCCATAGCCTCTATACAAGTTCTCGCAACATTGTTAAATGGATCTTGTTCAGTTAAAGACCAGCCCGATGTTTGGCAATGTGTTCTTAAACTTAAACTCTTAGGATTTTTAGGGTTAAACTGATTAACAATCTTTGCCCAGAGCATTCTTGCTGCTCTCATTTTTGCAATCTCCATAAAGTGGTTAGTACCAATAGCCCAGAAGAAAGATAAACGAGGAGCAAATTTATCTACATCTATACCTGCTTTAATACCTGTTCTTAAATATTCAAGACCATCTGCAAGTGTATATGCCATCTCAATATCGTTGGTAGCACCCGCCTCTTGCATGTGGTAACCCGATATAGAGATAGAGTTGAATTTAGGCATATATTGAGAGGTGTAAGCAAATATATCTCCAATTATTCTCATTGAGAATTCAGGTGGATAGATATAAGTGTTACGCACCATAAACTCTTTAAGAATATCGTTTTGGATAGTACCTGCCATTTCCTCAAGCTTAACTCCTTGCTCTAAACCTGCAACAATGTAGAAAGCCATAATTGGCAACACTGCACCGTTCATAGTCATAGATACAGACATTTTTCCAAGAGGAATTTGATCGAATAATATCTTCATATCCTCTACAGAACAGATACTTACGCCTGCTTTACCAACATCACCAACCACACGCTGATTATCTGCATTATATCCTCTATGAGTAGGAAGGTCAAATGCTACAGATAGTCCTTTTTGTCCAGCTGCAAGATTTCTTCTG
>CAMNNS010000071.1 GCA_946545765.1 uncultured Bacteroidales bacterium
GATAACAGCCTCTATCTGCACAATAGGAGATGAGATTTTAATAGGACAAATAGTTGATACTAACTCGGCAATGATCTCCAAGAAGTTAAATCTTATTGGGGTAAAAGTTGAGTCTATGGTAACTTGTTCTGATAACCTCGTTGATATTATCACCACATTAAAGAGAGCTTTAAAAAATACTGATATTGTCATAGTTACAGGTGGATTAGGGCCAACAAAAGATGATATAACAAAAGTTGCTTTAGGAAAACTAAGCAAGTCTAAATCATTTGTTACCAACCAAAGACAGCTAAAAAAAATAAAAGAGCTACTCTCTTCAAGAGGGATAGAAATGTTAGAAGTAAACAAATTACAAGCTTCTGTACCAGAGAAATCTACGGTAATAGTTAATGAAGTAGGAACTGCCCCTATTATGATGTTCAAATTTAAAAAAGAGGAGTTTGGCAGAAAGAACCTACTCGTTTCTATGCCGGGAGTACCTTTTGAAACCGAACATGCTCTTCCAGAGGTAATTAAGTATATACAGAAAGATTATAAATTAGATAATATTACCCACCAGACTATTTCAACTTTTGGGATTCCTGAATCTTTGCTCTCTGAATATTTGAAGGAATGGGAAAATTCACTACCTAAACAGATACATTTAGCCTACCTCCCAAACCCTATCTTAGGCGTAAGACTCAGATTGTCAATATATGGTCTATCTAAACAATTGGCAAAAAAGGAGATAGATAAACAAATCGTTTCTCTTAAAAAAATTATCGGTGAGCATATATATTATATAGGAGAAAATACTCCACACAATGTTGTAGGAGAAATGCTTGTTAAAAACAAGGCAACACTCTCTACTGCAGAATCTTGTACCGGTGGATTTATAGCACATCTTTTTACCTCTATACAAGGAGCAAGCAGATTCTTTTACGGTTCTGTTGTATGTTATGATAATTCTATCAAAAAGAATATTTTAGGAGTTAAAGAGAAAACCCTGAATAAATATGGTGCAGTAAGCAAAGAGTGCGTAATAGAAATGGCACAAGGGGTTAAGAAAAAAATGAAAACTACCTATTCTATAGCTACATCGGGAATTGCAGGACCTACAGGGGGGACAAAAGATAAAAAAGTAGGAACTTTATGGATTGCTGTAAGTGGCCCTAATGGAGTGCAAACAAAAACCATTAACTCTAATAGTACCAGAAATATAAACATAGAAAGATTTGCCGCTCATGCAATAGATTTTTTAAGAAAATGTATAAACAATAAAAGTATATAAAATATGAAAAAGAATATCTGTTTCTTACTATTAATTATCACCATTATGTCATGTTCTAATAACCCTGAGCACAAAATCGCAAACGCCATCAATAAATTAGACAACCTATTCTCCGAAAGATATTCAGATACTAAAGATAATATTGCACCAGGTGGAGCAGTATTAATTAAGAAAGGAGATTCGGTTTTATATGATAAAGGATGGGGGTATGCAGATATATTCTTTGAGAAAAAAATTGATGGAAACACTAACTTTAATATAGCTTCTTGCTCAAAACAATTTACAGCTGTAGCCATTCTTAAACTAATGGAATCCAACATGATAGATATAAACAAAAGCATATACGATATATCAAAGGATGTACTCCCTTATTTGCCAAAAAGAAGAAAACCATTTGAAGATATAACGACCGCTCAACTTATAGCTCATTCATCTGGAATACCAGATGCTCGCCCCCGTACAGATAAAAATTTTGTTTTATACTCAACAGATATGCAGTCTATTGAATATATCAAAGATTTAGATTCTCTTAATTTTACACCTGGAACAGAATATGAATATATAAATCCAACCTACCAATTATTATACCTATTCATAGAAAAATTATCCCACGAAAACTTTGATAAATATATGTATAACAACATATTTCTCCCTTCTAATATGTATAATACTAAATATTTTTCTCCAGATGCAAATATCGCAAATATGGCACACGGATATATTCCTGCAGAGGGGCAAAATGAATGGAAGGAATATGATTATGGCGAAGAGAATTTTTTTGCAACAAAAGCAGATGGTGGCATATACACCTCTACTCATGAATATGCAAATTGGATTAGAGCTTTAAGAGACGAAATCGTTATTACACCTTATAGTAAATCATTAGCGTGGACACCCATAACAAAAGTAAGTAATAGCAAATACTCTGATTATCAAAATAGACCTAACACTTACTATGGATATGGATGGTTTATTGAGCAACAACCTAATTATCCTCTAAAAGTTTATCACACAGGAGATAATGGTGGATTTCAAATATATGAGGGCTATTTCCCAAGTGCAGACTTAACTGTTCTTGTTTTTGAAAACAGAAATGATAAACCAAGATGGGAAATGGTAGAAAAGATAGATGAAATTCTCTATCAAGCAGGACTGATGAATGATAAAGAATAAACTACCTAAACGCAATATTTTCAACTTGGGAGAAAACCCTCATAAAGTTTTCTCCCAAGATTTTTTTAATATCTAAATCTGTATATCCTCTAAATCTCAACTCTTTAGTAATATTTTCAAACTTACTAATATCTTCTAAACCTAAAGGTGGCATCTCTATTCCGTCATAATCAGAGCCTAAACCAACATAATCAACCCCAACTAAATTCACTACATGCTCAATATGATCTACTAATAATTTATATGATGGTGATGGAAAATTCTTTTTAATGTAGTCTCTTTTTCTCTTAAAATCTGCAATCTCTTTTTTCCCTTTCTTACCACTTCGCCAATAGGCTTTCATCGCTGAGTCATAAGCATCTGCAGCTTCAAAATATTCGGCACATCCGTAATGGTCACTTAAAAATGCTGGATAAAAATTTATCTGTATCACACCCCAATTTTTTGCTAAATCCTTTATCATTTTATCAGACATATTTCTCGGATGGTTGCAAAGTGCTCTACAGCATGAGTGAGTTGCAACAATTGGTGCAGTTGAATATTTTAGACAATCATAAAAAGAGTCATCAGAAAGGTGAGAGACATCTATTATCATCCCCAATTTGTTCATTTGTTTTACAACTTTTTTCCCAAAAGGAGAGAGTCCGCCCCATTTTTTTTCTTTAGGAGCACAAGAATCGCAAAGTTGGTTATGAGCTGAATGGCAGAGCGTTATATATCTAACTCCCATTCTATAGAACTCATTTAAAAGGGCTATATCATTCTGTATTGGAGATCCATTCTCCATACCAAGCATTATTGCACCCCGCCCACCATTTTTAATCTCTCGTGCCTCTCTAACAGAGGTAGCTAATGCTACCTTATCAGAATTAGCCTCAATCATATCTTTAGTCTCTCCAATCAATCTAATAGCCTGAACCGTAGATTGATCGGGAGACAATTTAGTTCTTGTAAATATAGCATAGAAACAAAGATCTACCCCACCCTCTTTCATCCTCACAAAGTCATTATGCCCCTCATTGCTTTTAACCCCTAAATCTGCCCTCTCTTCATCTATCCTTAAAGGGGTATCGCAATGTGTATCAACTACAAATGCCTCTTTGTGAAGCTGATGTACAGATTTACTCATATTAAACAAAGACTATTTCTTCATATATCCATACTTCCAAGTTGTTGGAGAAACTAATGTCTCCTTGATAGCACGAGTTGTAACCCATCTCATTAAGTTAAATGAACTACCCGCTTTATCATTTGTACCCGAAGCACGAGAACCACCAAATGGTTGAAGACCAACTACAGCCCCTGTTGGCTTGTCATTGATATAGAAGTTACCAGCACAATATCTAAGTTTTTTACTTATTTCATCACAAGCAAGTCTATCTTGACCAAACACAGAACCTGTAAGACCATAAGGAGATGTTGTTTGGCAATACTCTAATGCTTTCTCTATATTCTTATCATCATAAACATAAACTGTTAATACTGGACCAAATAACTCCTCTTCCATAGTCTTGAAATGAGGATCTTTTGTAACTATAACAGTTGGTTCGATAAAATATCCAACTCTCTTATCACATTTACCACCAACTACCACCTCTGCATCTTTTGATTTTTTAGCATAAGCGATAGCTTTTGATATGTTGTCAAATGATGCTTCATCAATTACTGCATTGATAAAATTCTCAGAATCAATTACATCACCCATTTTAACCTCAGAACAACGCTTTTGAATTCCTTTTAGCACTTTGCTCCATAAAGATTTAGGGCAATACATTCTACTTGCAGCTGAACATTTTTGTCCTTGATATTCAAAAGCTCCACAAAAAGCTGCATTAGCAACTGCTTCTGCATCAGCACTTGTATGAACAAATATAAAGTCCTTACCACCTGTTTCACCTACCAATCTTGGGAACGATTTGTATTTTGCTATATTATCACCTACAGTCTTCCATAATCCGTAAAATGTTGAGCTTGAACCTGTAAAATGAATACCTGCTAAATCGGGACTTGAAAGTGCCACCTTACCAATTACAGAACCAGGTCCAGGCAAGAAATTAACAACACCTGCAGGAACTCCAGCCTCCATAAATACTTTCATTAGATAGTAGTTAGATAAGATAGAAGTTGTAGATGGTTTCCATAATGTGGTATTACCCATCATAATTGGAGTCATATTTAAATTAGAAGCAATAGAGGTAAAATTAAATGGTGTAACAGCCAATACAAAACCCTCTAATGGTCTATACTCTACTGAGTTAAGTTGCCCTGGGGCAGACTTTGGTTGCATTGCATAAATTTCAGAAGCAAAAGCAGCATTGTATCTTAAAAAGTCTATCAATTCGCAAGCAGAATCTATCTCAGCTTGATAAATATTCTTACTTTGCCCCAACATACAAGAGGCATTTATCAAAGCCCTATATTTTCCTGCAACTAAGTCTGCAGCTTTTAATAAAATCGCAGCTCTAACTCTCCAATCTGTCTCCCCCCATATCTTGTGCGCTTTCATCGCTGCATCAATAGCCATTTTAACCTCTTTTTCACCCGCCTTGTGATAAGTTGCAAGAACATGTTTATGGTTATGAGGTTCAACAACTTTTCCTAAGTTGCCTGTTTTAATCGCTTTACCGCCAATAATAAGAGGTATCTCTATTGTTGTTTCTCTTTGACGTTTTAATTCAGCATCTAATGCTATTCTTTCTGGTGAGCCAGGCTGATACGATTTTACAGGCTCATTTGCTGGAATCGGGAAACTAAAGATTGAATTGTTCATAGTTAAATTTTTATAATAATTAATAAGTTTCAATTAAAGAGGTTTTTGAGTACCTTGTCACACAAATTTATAAATTTTTTACCAAAATTTTGCAACAATAATATTTTTTATTCGTCTATAAAGTGGAATGAAGAATAAACGGGAACATATCGAACAATTATATGACAAGTATTCTAAGAATGTATATTATACAGCTTTAAGAATTATTGGCATGGAGCAGGAGTCAGAAGATATTATGCAAAATAGCTTTATAAAATACTATAATCATATTATCAATTATCCCGATAAGATTATAGACAATCCATTAGCTTGGCTAAAAAGCGTTTGCATTAGAGAAAGTATAGATATTCTTAGAAAAAAAGAGAAAGAATTTCTTTATAGAGAGGAGCATGTAAATAGTATAGAATTAGAACAAAGAGAAGAAAAAGAGCTGGAAGGGGAACTATATACACTATTTAATAGTAATAATAAAGAGATATTAGTAGAAAAGATTAAAAGATGTTTACAATTACTCCCCGCTAAATGCAGAACAGTATTATCATTATCACTATTTGAAGGTTATGATAATCAAGAAATAGCACAAATTCTCAACATCTCAGAAAGTGGAGTTAGGAGTCAATATAAAAGGGGGAAAGAGAAACTCATAAAAGAATTAAAAGAGAATTAAAATTAGAACATCAACATATTATGGATAAACAACCAAATAAAACATTAGAAGATTTTATTAGAGACAATAAAGACCTCTTTGAAGCAGAAGCACTTCCTAAAGATGACAAAATAAAGTTTCTTAATAAACTACAAGTTATTGATAATAAAAATTCAAAAAATGATAATAATATAAGGTCTATTAAAAACATATTTAGCAGTTTTAAAATAAGATATATAGCTATTTCTTCTGTTGCGGTACTTGCTTTATTCTTTACCATAATGGTAAATAGAAACGATTCGGCTATTAAGGAGATAGAGAGTATACAGGCACTTGAAAATATGTATAATAACAAAGTGAAAAAATTGGCAGATGATATTATAAAAGAATATCTCGATTCGCACAATGAGAAGACCGAACAAGAGATAGATTCAAATATAAAAAGTGCTATAGAATCTTTAACAGATGAGACTATTCCATTATCTGAACAACTACCAGAGTATGCAGATAAAGAAGAATTATACAAAATTATAAAGGAGTACTATAGTCAAAAAATGGAAGGTTTACACAGAATGAAACTCCTTTTAGCTAACAATGAATTAGAGTAACCGGTTCATAATAAAATATATTAAAATAATAATGTAATAGTAGAACTAATATGAAAAAAATTTTATTTACCCTATCATTACTACTTTGCTGCAATCTACTTTTAGCAAATGAATTAAGAGAAAATAACGATGAGAGTTCTCAGGTTAAAAAAGAAATAGTAACAAAAAACTATAATGTTCCTAATCTAACAGCAATTAAAGCGGGATGGACTTTTAAAATTGAAGTAGAGGAAGGTGACTCAAATGAGATCACTGTTACTGCTCCAAAAGAGACTATAGATTGTATAATTATAACAGAGCATAATGGGATATTAACCTTTGATTTAGACTTTTCTAAAGCTAAAACTGAAACGCACATAAAACGAGTATTTAGAAAAAAAACAGATGGATATTCTATGTCAAAAGGGGGAAAAGTGTTATATGGACCTATAAAAGTTAAAATGCAGAGAAAGAGACTTACAGCAGTAATTTTATCTGGTTCTGCCACTTTAAAAACAAATGGTAATTTTAGTGGAGAAAAAATGATTTGCAAGTTAAGTGGCTCATCTAAAATAGATAATATCAATATCTCTGTAAAAAAACTAATTATAAATATGAGTGGTGCCTCTAAGCTCTCTTTAAATGGTAATTATACTTCTGTAGAGTCCGAAATAAGCGGAGCCTCTAAACTTAATCTTTTAGGAGAAATAATTTCATTAAATAGCTCTCAATCAGG